>NZ_JBYIRM010000008.1:0-278420 GCF_057708105.1 Actinacidiphila sp. bgisy144
CCCCCCCCCCCCCCCTGGGTCCGCACCAGCCCGCTCCTCGTCGAGCCCGACGCCCCCGCCCTCACCGCTGTCGCCGCCCTCGTCGAGTCCGGCGCGCTCCGCGTCGAGGTCGAGCGCACCTTCCCCCTCGACCAGGCCGCCGAGGCCCACCGCCTCGGCGAAGCCAACCGCACCCGCGGCAAACTCGTCCTCGACCTCGCGTAGCCCGCGCCGGGCGGGCTCCTTCGTGTCGAAGCTCAGGAGGAGAAGTAGCTGCCGCCGCGCGGTGTGACCCGCCGGCCGCGGACGAAGTCCTCGCGGACGCGCACCGCGAGCAAGGCCACACCGTCCGGCGGCACACCGTTCGCGGCCGGCTCCGTCCCTGCCTGTGCGTGGCCGAGGTGAAAGGCGACGACGGGCGCCGTACGGTCGGCAGTTGCGTGGCCGAGGGTCTTCGGGCGGTCCGGGTCGGGGGACCCGAACGTGACCGACGGAGGCCCGAACGCGGCGATGATCTCGTCCAGCGAGCGGTCGTGCTTCGACCAGGCGACCGCACGGTCGACGAGCACGGCGTGCTCGGTACGCGTCAGTGTGCGGTCGAGCCGGAGCCGGCCCAGACGGTGGGCGTCCTCGCCGAACTGCGATGCGGCGACGTGGATGTCCGCGTCGGGAAAGGCCAGCCGCACCATCGTCGACGGAGCCGGCCGGCGGTTGGTGTCGGGAAGCCACACGTGGTCCCCGTCCTGCGGAGCGAACTCCGCGAGCTCGTCGAGGAGACCCGCCACCGTCGCAAGGCCCCCGAACTCCTCCGGCCTGCGCACCGCCTCGTTGAGCTGTTCCCGCAGACGCCTCCGCGCCGCGGCGTCGGTCCGGGAACGTCGCCACCGCACTGCCCGCCCGCGCCGCGCTCGCCGGCTGCGTCGGCGCGGACCCGCTCGGGCGGGCCCTCGCGGAGGGCTGAACGGTGAAATAGCGGCGCCCGTCATACATGACGCCGGGGTGCGCGAGATTGTATTTCGCTGTCATTGTCGGGCCGGTTTTCCGCTCGGAAAAGGTACCGGTGCCGTGTTATCGTCGGCGCATCACTGTTTCTGTCATCGGATGGAGTCATGTGAATGCCGGGTGAAATACTGGTCACCGGTGCCGCCGGATTCATCGGGCGGCACTGCGCGCTTCTGTGTGCCGCCTCCGGATATCAGGTGACCGCTCTCGACATCAAGCCGGCGCCGCAGGACGTGGCGCTCGTTTGCCGGGTCCTGCGGGCCGACCTGGCACAACCGGACGTGCTCGAGGAGGTGCGCGCCGGCCGCTTCGCCGCCGTGATCAACCAGGGCGGCATCAGCAGCACGACCGAAAGCGACCGCGACCTGCTGCGGCGGACCAACACCGACGGCCCGCTCGCCCTCGCCGACGCCTGCGCGGCCTCCGGCACCCGCTTCGTCTACGCGTCCTCGCACAGCGTCTACGGCACCTTCGAAAAAGGGACCCTGATCGCCGAGGACGCCGGCCCCGGGCAGTGCTCCGGTCCGCTCAACCGCTACGCCGCCTCCAAGCTCGCCCTCGACCGGGAGATGGCCCGCCGCCCCGCCGGCCCGACCTGGGTCGGGCTGCGCTACACGAACGTGTTCGGCCCCTTCGAGGAACACAAGAAGGCGATGGCCTCGATCATCTCGCAGATCCTGCGCCGAGCCGCGCAAGGGGAACGGATACCGGTGTTCGCCGACACCCTTCAGGCGAGCCGCGACTACGTGCCGGTGCGGGAGGTGGCCGGGGTCTGCCTGCGGCTGGTCGACGCGGAGGTGCCCTCGGGGATCTACAACCTGGGCTCCGGCCTGCCGGTGAGCTTCGCGACCCTGCTCGAGTGGTGCGCCGAGTTCACCGGATCACCCCTCGACGTCCGGCTGGTCGCCAACCCGCTCTCCGCCCGCTACCAGTACTGGACCGGCGCGGACATGACGAAGCTGCGCGCGGCCCTGCCCGGCGCGGGCCGCCTCGACATCGGCGGGGTCCGCGCCCGCGCCCGGGAGCTGTTCGACGTCTTCGAAGCCGGCAAGCCTTGACCGCGCTGCTCGCCTTCGACCTCATGAGCACCCTGCTCACCGATCCTTTCGAGCAGGCCCACGAGGCGTCCACCGGGCTGCCGATGGCACGGCTCCTCGCTATCGGCATGAAGCCGCTCTACCACAGCCTGGAGCGCGGCGAGATCACCGAGGCGGAATACTGGCGCCGATTGCGCGCGCTCGGGACGGAACCGGATTCCCGAATGTTCCACCGGGTCCACGAAGCGGGCTGCCGGTGGATTCCCGGAATGCGCGACCTCGTGGCGCATTACGCCGGAAAGCACCGCACGGTGATCGCGACGAACTGCCCGGAATGGGCCGAGTCGCTCCGCCGCAGGTTCCTGTCCGGAATCGCGGTGGAATGGTTTCCCTCCTATCGGCACGGCGTGCGCAAACCGTCCGCGGAATACTTCACGGAACTGTGCGCCGCGGCCGGTGCGACGCCGGACCGACTGGTGCTCGTCGACGACAAGGCGCGCAACGTCGACGCGGTACGCGGGCTCGGCGGCCGCGCCATCGCCTTCCGGTCCGCGGCCGAGACAGCGGCCGGCCTCGCGAACTTCCTGGCTGGACCCCGGGACGCGCCCGCCGACCCACCGCCCGGCGGGACCGGGCCCGGCGACAGCGGAACGGAGCTGCCATGACATGGGACCGCCCCTTGCTCGCCGACCGGGCGAAGCACCTGCTGGCCGCCGCCTGCGGCCAGGCGGGCAGCGGCGTGCTGCTGCCCGCGCTGTACTGCGCCGAGGTGGCCGAGGACATCGAGGCGGCCGGCGTCCCGGTGCGGGTCTACGACCTGGGCGCCGACCTCGCGCCGGTACGCCTTCCCACGGACGACCGGTTCCGGACGCTGGTGTGGCACCAGCCCTTCGGGCGCTGGCTGCCCCCGCCGCCGAGGGACGACCTGACCGTCATCCAGGACGCCTGCTTCGGCCTGCGGACGGCACTGGGCATGGCCGCGCCCCCCGCCGGGCCGCTCGTCGTGTTCAGCCCGCGCAAGGAGTTCCTGTGGCCCGAGGGCGGTCTGGCGGTCGGCGGCGGCGCGGCGCGGCTGCGGGGCGCGGTCGGTGCCGACGCCTCGGTGGGCGCCCGCTGGGACCGCCTCGACCGCGCGGCCGAGGTCGCGCGGGGACTCGCCGCGGACCGCGCCGCCCGGACCGCGCTCGGCCCCCTGCTGCCGCCGCGCACCGTCGCGTCGGAGGTCCTGACGCTGCTCCCGCTGCTGTCCGCCACCCGGGACGCGACCATCGACCGGCTCCGGGCGAAAGGGGTCGGCGCGTGGTGCTGGCAGCGGCCGATGCCGGGATGCACCGCCGACGCCACCCCGGGCGCGCGGTGGCTGTGGGAACGGCTGGTCTTCGTGCCGACCCCCGCGCCCGGTTCGCCGGTTTACCCGCTGCTGGCCGCGCAGGACTTCGAGCCGTGGCCGGCGTAGTGCCGACACCGGAGCAGTGCCGACATCGACGGAGTACCGCGGCCGGCGTAGTGCCGGGAAAGGCCCCGGGCCGGGACCGGCCCGGGGCCCGACCGCGCTTCAGTCCCTGGTGTAGACGTCGAACCGGTCGAACAGCTCGCCCCCGTCCCCGCGGCTCAGCGAGGCCGGATTGGTCCACTCGTACCGGACGGACAGCGCGGTGGTCCGCTTGCGGTGGAAGTCGGTGAACCCGTCCTTCTCCCGCTGGCTCTCCTTGAACCAGCGGCTGAACGCGCACTGCCGGCACAGCTCGTAGTCCTCGTTGCGCTCACGGAACCGCTGCGCGGCCGGCGACGCCCAGACCTCCTCCAGGGTCTGCGTGTTGAGGTCGCCGAGCACCACGTCGCCGTCGTAGTCGTGGCAGCACGGCACCACCCGGCCGTCCCAGAGGACGACCACCGAGCTCTGCGGGAGGGTGCAGGGCGCGGTGTAGCCGGGACTGTCGTGGCCGCCGAGGTCCTCGACCTTGTCGTCCTCGAAGTCCCACCGGCCCAGCCGCACCACGATGCCCCGGTCGACGCCGACTTCCTCGCAGTAGGACAGGAACCCGTCGATCTCCGACTGGTTGGCCCGCATCGCGATCATCTGGAGGGTGATCCACGTGTCGTAGCCGCCTTCGTCACGTGCCTCGACGATGCGCCGGACGTGCTTGTCGGCCTTGTCGAGCCGCGCCGCGTGCCCGCGGATGCTGCGGTAGGTGCGGGCGTCCAGCGAGTCCAGGGAGAGCACCATGTTGGCCAGGCCGGCGTCGAGCAGCCGCCGGCTCAGCCGCGGCGTGAGGCTGGGCGGATTGCAGGACAGCCCGGTCTTCACCCCGTGGGCGCGCGCCACCCGCACCGCGGTGTCGATCTCAGGGTGCAGCAGGGACTCACCGAAGTGGTGCAGCGCCGTGTACTGCTGGTACGGCGCGATCTGCTCGATGATCCGCTCGAACAGCGGGATCTCCATGCTGCCCAGTTCGCGCGTCATCGAGCTCGTCCGCGGGCACATCTGGCAGGTGTACGGGCAGCGGTTGGTCAGCTCGATCTGGTCGATCAGGGGGCGCTCGCGGACCTGGGCCAGGGAACCCGCCAGCCACGTGTCGGCTGCCTCGCGGTCGGGGAAGACGATCTCGGCCGGGGCGAGGGCGGCCAGCAGCTCGCCGGGCATCGGCAGACCGGGGTCGGCGAAGACGGCGCCGAGCGTGTCCAGCGCCCCGGCGGGGACCGTCACCTGCCGGCCGGTCACGGTGTTCGACAGCGCGGTCTCGCGGTCGGTGGTCTCGTAGTGCCAGAAAGGCGTGACGTACATTCTTCTTCTCTCTCCGTTGCTGCCCGAACCCGGCGGGCAGATCGCCGACATGGCAGGAGCGCCCCGCTCGGGGAGTCCGTCAGGGCTTCGCCCGTTCGAGGCGGACGTTGTGGCTGACGCCCTCGGCGTAGTCGGCCTTGTACGGGTAGTCGCCGCGCATGAGGTCGAAGCAGGTCACGCCCGCTGCGACGAAGTCGCGGATCATGCCGGCCACCAGCTGGTAGCCCGGGGACAGCCGCCGGTACTCCTGGTCGAAGGCGGTCCGGTACGCCCAGTAGCGGTCCTGGTGCAGGAAGCCGTAGTACATCGCCAACGGCACCGATTCCAGCCGCAGTTCGCTGAGCACGACACCGCAGTCCCCGCGCTGCGCCGCGGCGGCGAAAGTCCGGTCGACCGGCCCGCCGTCGAACGGCGCGACGACGTCGGGCCGGTCCCGCCACTGCGCGGCGTGCATCGCGAAGAACACCGGCAACCGCTCCCGCAGGTCCGCCGGATCATGCCAGTGGATCAGCTCGACCCGGCCGCGCCGCGCGAGCAGCCGCGCCTTGCGCACGGTCTCCTTGCGCCCGAGCACCGCGGCGACCCGCTCGGCGTCGGTCAGGTCGAACGCCACCACCGGGCTGGCCGGGCTGCTGCGGGCACCGGCCAGCAGCGCCGCGCGGTGCAGGAGGTCCCCCTCGGCCACGTCCTGGAGGTCCAGGGCCGCGCCCTCGATCCGCTGGAGTTCGGCCAGCGCCGCGGCCAGCGCGGCCGCGGCACCCTCCGGCTCCGGCTCGCCTTCCGGCCACCAGGCGCGGTGGTAGTCCGCCCAGGGCCAGCACAGCGGCCGCAGCACCTTGCCCGCCGGTTCGCTGTGCACCTGGAGTCCGGCGTACACCGGTCGCCCGGCCGCGGTCGCGGCCCGCAGGAGCAGCGGGGCGGCGCCCTCGGCGGCGGCCGCCTCGGCGATCCAGGCGCGGCACCAGCCGGCGCTCTGGAAGGGCGTCGGCGCACCGGCGCCCGGGAGTTGGGCCACCACCGCGTCGCCGCGGCTGACCCGCAGGGGCGTCGCGACCGTCACGTCGCACGCTCCACGGCCTGCCAGAACTCCTCGACGCTGGCCGGCAGCGGCTCGCCGATCGCGGCCCTGGCCCGAGGCGACAGCCGCGCCAGGACCTCCGGCCGCACCGATCGCGCGTAGTCCATCTGCGTACGCAGCCAGGGCCGCACCATCTCGATCTTGATCAGGCGGCGTACGGCGGCCGACCGGTTCTCCCCGGCGCAGTGCCAGATCCGGGCGTCGAACAGCAGCAGGTCCCCGCGCCGCAGCCGGGGCTGGATCGCCAGCCCGGCGAGCTCCTCGGGGCCGGGGTCGCGGACCACCGACCGGTGGCTGCCCGGGATGAGCCAGGTGGCGCCGTTCTCCGGTCCGCTCTCGTCGACGGCGACCAGGCTGTTCAGCCCGGGCGGGGAGTCTGCGGGGAAGGCCGTGCCGGCGAGGGCGTCCAGGTCCGTGTGGAAGTCCCACGGGAACCGCCCCTCTCCCGGCTGGAGTACCAGTCCGTCGAAGGAGTGCAGCCGGTAGGACGGGCCGAGCAGTTCGGCCGCCATCGCGTGCAGCGGCTCGGTGTCGAGCAGCCGCTCGAACTCCGGTCCCCGGTCGGCCAGGTTGCGCAGCGCGCCCCACTGGTGGATCTTCAGCAGCCGGTCCTTGCCCCAGGTGGCCTCGTCGTCCGCCAGCAGGGCGTCCATGCGGTCCGCCAGCGCGTCGACCTCGGTGACCGGGAAGGCGCCCGGGACAACGGTGAAGCCGGCCGTTCGCAGCTCGTCGAGGTGGTCGGTCATATCTGCTCCCAGATCTCGGCCACGACGCCGTCGGAGGCGTCGCCGCGCCACCACAGGCGCGCGTCCAGCATCAGCGTCTCGCTGGGGGCGAGGGTGATCCGCTCCGCCGGCGCGGTGCGCGAAGGCTCGGCCGATCCCTGGCTGCCCAGCACGAACTCGATCTCGACCGGCCGCGCTCCGGTCGCCCGCAGCACGAGCAGCCGGTCGGCCTCACCCACCGGCGCCCCGGGGGCCACGCCCTGCGCGCGGCTCCACCGGTCCGCCGGCAGCGGCACGTCGTCCCGGTGGCGCCACCGCGGTTCCAGCTCGGTGGGCTCGCCGGTGCCGACCACCGACCAGCCCCGGATGCGGACCTTGTTCAGCATGCCGACTCCTTTCGCGCCTTCCCGACCACCGTGCGGAAGTTCGCGGCGGCCGCG
The DNA here is from genome assembly GCF_057708105.1 of Actinacidiphila sp. bgisy144. NCBI lineage: Bacteria > Bacillati > Actinomycetota > Actinomycetes > Kitasatosporales > Streptomycetaceae > Actinacidiphila > Actinacidiphila sp. bgisy144. Next base: position 7,047 of record NZ_JBYIRM010000008.1, read on the forward strand.
TCGATGCGTTCCTCGTCCGAAGTGATGTCGATCCCGACGGCCGTTCCCAGATAGGAGTCGACCACCCCGACGCTCAGCGCGACCGTGCGGGCGAGCCTGTCGTCGGTGCGCGGGAGGTCACCGCGCCGGTAGGCCGGTCGTGCCGCCGCCGGGTGCGGCAGGTCCGGGCCGGCGGCGCCGCCGCCGGTCAACTGCGGCATGTTGGCGTAGTTGTGCTTGCCCGACCGGTCGAGCGTGATGGTGCCCAGCAGCCGGGCGACCTCTGCGGCGAGGCCGGCCGACTCGAAGGTGTAGGCCAGCGCCGTCGCGCACTCGCCGTCCAGGTCGTGCACGACCCGCTCGGTGGCGCCGGGAACCTCGCCTATCGCCGCGCTGAGCGCCTTCTTGTTGGCGCGCAGCGTCGCCAGGATGTCCGGCAGCTTGCGCACCTGGGCCAGGGCCACGGCGCCGGTGAGTTCGTGCATCCGCAGGTTGAGCCCGAACAGCGCGGGGCCGTCGGTCACGCCCGTCCGCAGCGGCGCGGCGCCGTGGTCGTGCAGGGCGAACACGGTCTCGTACAGCGCCCGGTCCGCGGTGGTGAGGATGCCGCCGTCGCCGGCGGTGAACGTCTTGAAGACGTTGAGGCTGAACGCGCCGAACGTGCCGACGGTACCGAGGTGCCGCCCCCGGAACGTCCCGCCGCCGGCCTGCGCGCAGTCCTCCACCAGGAGCAGGTCGTGGGCGCGGGCGATCTCCGCCAGGGAGTCGAGGTCGCACGGTGCGCCGAGCATGTGCACCGCGAGGACCGCCCGGGTCCGCGGGGTGATCCTCTCGGCGACGTCCACCGGGTCGAGCAGGAGGCTGTCGTCGATCTCGGCGAGCACCGGGGTGGCGCCGGTGTAGGCGATCGCCGCGATCGAGGCGATGAACGTGTAGGCCGGGACGATCACTTCGTCGCCCGGGCCGATCCCGGCCGCGAGCAGCCCGGTGTAGAGCGCGCTGGTGCAGCTGTTCAGGCCCAGGCAGTGCGGCGAACCGGTCAGGTCCGCGAACTCGCGCTCGAACTGGTACACCTTGGACGGCGTGGGGTCGCCGTCGAAGCGGTACCGGCTGAGCTCGCGGCTGGTGAGGACGTCCAGCACCTCGGCCTGTTCCTCCAGGCCGATCATGGACAAACCGGGTCCTGGCATCAGTGACCTCCCATGAGGATGGATTGCGGAGCGGACAACGGGGGGACGGGCGGGGAAGGGTCGGTGGGGTGCCCGCGCAGGCCGGCGACCTCGGCACGGAGCCAGCCGGCGGCCTGGGCGAGAGCGGCCGTGCGGTGCTCCGGCCGGACGTGCGGTTCCAGCGTCAGCGGACCCGGGTAGCGGTCGGCGGCCAGCCGCGCGAGCAGCCCGGGCCAGTTGACCGCCCCGGAGCCGAGCGCGGTGGTCACGTACGCGCGGTCGTAGTCGTGGTAGCGGACGGACGGCCCGTCCTGCGCGGGCACGGCCGGGTCGGCGCGCCTGATGTCCTTGACGTGGAGGTACTCGACGTCGTCGGCGAGGACCTCGTACGCGTACGGGAAGGGCTCGACGCCCGCGCAGTAGAAGTTCGCCGCGTCGAAGTTGAGCCGCAGCCGCGCGCTGCCGATCCGGCGCACGGCCTCCCGCAGGGCGTGCGGGCGCCGGGTGAGGTCGCCGCCGTAGCGGTCGCGGCCGAACGCGTCGAACTCGTTCTCCAGCACCACGGTCACCCCGAGGGACTCCGCGCGCCGCAGCACCGGTTCGAGGTTGCGCGCGAGCACCTCCCCGGAGCGCCGGTCGTCCCGGTAGCCGGGCGCGCCGAAGTACGTGTTGACCACGGGCGCGCCGAGCCGGTCGGCCAGTTCGAGCGCCTCGATCAGCCGGGAGCGGCTGCCCGGCACGTCGGAGGTCTCCCCGATCTCGACGCCGGCCGACACCGCGGCGACCTGCCCGGGCCAGGCGGCCAGCCGGGCCAGGGCAACGCCGTCGGCGTCCGCACGGAGGTTCTCCGGGTACCACAGCTCGATCGCGGTCACCCCGACCTCGTCCGCGGTGCGCAGCAGTGTGTCGATCGGCTCGTCGCGGAACTCCGTCCCGCTGATCGCGATGCGCGGATCGAACTCCCCGCGGCCGGTCATGGCGCCGCCGGGGATTGCGCCGCCGCGTCCGGGTCCTGGACCCGGGGGAGCGGTCCGGAGGGTGCGGCGACGCTCTCGACCAGCGTCCGGACCACCTGATCGGTCGTCTCGGGTGTGATGGCGCCCGGCCAGCTGGTCAGCTCGAACACCAGGTGGCTGCCCATGTCGACGACGTGCAGGTCGAGCGGGGCGCTGGCGTCCTTGGCCGCCGGGATCGACCGCAGCCGCACCGGGCCGGACGGGAAGTCCAGCACCGGCTGCCACAGTCTCACCTCGAGGAACAGCCACGGCTTCCACTTCGGGCCGAACCGCAAGCCGTCGGCTCCCAGCACCAGCGCCGGCGGCGTCATCTGCCGGGACACGGCCTGGAGCAGGCAGCTCTGGAGGGCCGCGGCCGCCTGCTCGGGCGTGCCGCGCTCGGTCAGGTCGACCGACAGCCACAGCTCGCGCGAGGTCGAGGCGACCAGCGTCGAGGTGCCCACCAGGTCCCGGTTGATCGAGTGCACGACCACCGGCACCCGGTCGGCGCCCAGGCCGGCCCGGACCGCGTGGAGGAGGTGGCCGCCCAGCAGCGAGGACAGGCTCAGGCCCTCGGCCGCCGCGCGCTCCAGCAGCAGGCGGCGCGGCTCGGCGCCGACCTCGAACCGGCGGGTGGTCAACCGGTCCGGCGCGCTGCCCGGTACCTCGCCCTGGCCCGGCGTCCGCCAGGACGGCTCGAGCAGTTCGCGCCAGAACTCCGCGGCCTCCTTGCCCTTGTCGGCCAGCAGCCGGTTCTCCGTCGCGCACCACTGGGACAGGGTCAGCTGCGGCTCGGCGGCGGGCTCGGGCTGCCCGCCCGCGCACAACTCGCCGATCTCCAGCAGCAGCATCCGCAGCGACCACGCGTCGGCGACGTTGTGGTCGACGACCATGAACAGCAGTTCCAGCTCCGTGCCGCGGATCAGGGTGACCGCGGCCATGGGGGTCCGGGTGCGGTCGAAGAGGTGCTCCCTGCGCGCCAGGACGATCCGGTTCAGCTCGTGGTCGTCGGCGCCGGGCGCGTCCACCACCTCCAGCGGGATGGGGGCCGGCGGATCGAGCCGTGCGAGCACCTCGTCGCCGCGCCGGTGCAGGGAGACCCGCAGCGCCTCGTGCCGCTCGACCAGGGTGTCCAGCGCCGTACGGAGGACGCCGGGGTCGATCGTCCCGGCCGGCAGCTCGACGGCCCCCCAGACCGGTGCCGGGGTGCGCTCCCAGTCCGGGCCCATACGGCGGGCCAGGTAGGTGGTCATGGCGGGCGCCGGGAAGTACGCGCCCGGCAGGGCCGGCGGGGGCATCCGCTCCACCGGGACGTGGGCCGACCCGGCCAGGAAGGAGACCAGGCCGTTGACGTTCGGGTACTCGAAGACCGCGGACAACGGCACGTCGAAGCCCAGCCGCTGCTGGAGCCGCGCCACGATCGCGGCGACGGCCATCGAGTCGAGGCCGGCCGCGAAGAAGTCCGCCTGGTCGCCGATCTCGTCCAGGCCCGCCTGGTCGGTCACCTCGGCCATCGCCGCGCGGACCGCGGCCCTGATCGTCTCAGGGGTCATGGAGGGTTCGGTGTGTTGGGAGTTCACCGTGCGTGCGTCCTTTCTTTCGTCATGTCCCGGTTCGCCGGCCGGCGGCCGTACATCGTCACGAAGCCCGGTCCGCCGGCGGCCACGTCGTGCGCGACCGACCGGGCGTCGACCTTTCCGCTGGGCAGCCGCGGCAGTTGGGGGCAGCCGAGGACCACGTCCGGCATCTCCGCGCCGAGCGCGGTGCGCAGCGCGCCGATCACCGCGTCGCGGTCGGTGTCCGGCGCGCTCTCCAGCGCCAGCACCAGTTCGCCCTCGGCCTGCCAGTCGGCCTGGAAGCAGCAGGCCGCCCCGACGGTCGGGTCGCGCAGCGCCGCCGCCGTGATCGCGGCCGTGTCGACCGCGGCCCCCCGCCGCTTCACCACCGAGTCGAGCCGGCCGGTCACCAGCAGCGCGCCGTCCGCGAGCAGCCGGCCGCGGTCCTGGGTGTCGAACACCGTCATGCCGTCCGCGCGCCGCAGCGCCGCTGCCGCCGGCCCGATCCGCTCCGGTCGCAGATAGCCGAACGAGCCGTGCGGTGTGCGGATGCCGATCCGGAACGTTCCCGGCACCGCGGCCGCTTCCGCCGGGACCGGCAGCCGGTGCAGCACGGTGCCGGGCAGGGGGCGGCCCACCGGCAGCGGCCCGTCGGGCAGTTCGCCCGCCTGATCGGTGACGGGGTACCAGAACTTCGCCAGGGTCGTCTCGCTGGGCCCGTACAGGTTGCCGATCCGGGAGGCGGGGGCGGCCTGCCGCCACTGCCGCACATGGCGCGCGAACAGCGGCTCCCCGGCGAAGACCGACCAGCGCAGATCGGGAAGCACGGTGCCGTCCGCGGCCGCCAGCCAGCGGGCGCTGATGCTCGGCACGAGGTGCACCAGGTCGATGCGCTCGTCGCGCAGCCAGCCCAGCACCGCCCGCGGATTGGTGCGGACCCGGGCGCCCGCCATGTGCACGCGGCCCCCGCAGACCAGGGGGAGCAGCACCTCGCGCAGGACCACGTCGAACGAGGGGGAGGTCAGCGACGCCGCACGGTGCCCGGGCGCCAGGCCCAACTCGGCGGCCTCCCAGTCGAGGAAGGCGGCCAGGCCCGCGGCGCTGCCGACGATGCCCTTGGGCGTGCCCTGGCTGCCCGAGGTGAAGACCAGGTAGCCGGCGCCCTCGGGAAGGACCGCCGGGTGCGGATCACCCGGCGACACCACCTCCGGTGCGCCCTCCTCGATCACGGCCGCCGGGCGGACGATCTCCAGCAGCGCCCGCGCCCTGGCCCTGGGCAGGTAGGCGTCGACCAGGAACGGCACCAGCCCGGCCGCCCGCACACCCAGGAACGCCGAGGGCAGGCCGACGCCGCCGCGTGTGGTGACGGCCACCGCCGAGCCGGCCGGAAAGCGGTCGCGCAGCGCGTCGGCGACGTTGCCGACCGCCTGCCACAGTTCGGCGTAGGTCAGTTCCTCCCGGGCCTTCCCGGTTCCCGCGCCTCCTGCGACGACCGCCGTCCGGTCGGCATACGTCCGGGCCGCCAACTCGACCCTGTCCAGGACCGGGCACCGCATTGTCCACACCGCCTTCGGCATCAGTGATCCATCGGATTCGCAAAGGGGAGAGCGCGGCAGGGCCGTCGCGTCGTGAGGCCGCATCAGATCGGGAAGTCCCTGCCGGTGCGCCGGGCCCGCGCCGCCTGCACCCGGTAGGCCAGGGCGGCCAGGACGGCCCAGACCGCGCCGACCGCCGCTTCGCGGACGGTGTCGGGCCACCAGGGCCGGCCGTCGGCGAACGCGCGGACCGCGGCGACTCCGTGGGTCATCGGCAGCCCCGCGCCGACCGTGCCCAGGACCGGCACCCGCGTCGTCGCGGTGACCAGGCTGCCCGCCGCGAGCATCAGGTACGTCAGGGTGTTGCCGAGCAGCACGTTGCTGTTGAACCGGGTGCCGAGCGAGGCCACCGCCAGGCCGGCCGCCGCGCTGCTGAGGATCATCAACAGGTAGAGGGGGCACGCCTCCAGCAGCGTCGGCGTCATCGCACCCAGGCCCGACACCGGGCCGACGACGACCACGCACAGCAGGTAGACCGCGGTGGCATCCGCCAGCCACGGAACGCTCCGGGCCGCGTACAGGCCGGCGATCGACACGTTGGCCATCCGCACCCGGTGGTACGTCCCCGACCGCTGGTCGAGCATGGGCACGTCGGACAGGCCGATGACCGTGGACAGGGTGACGCTCAGCGCCACCGAGCCCGGGAAGGCGTAGGCCGCGCCGGTACCGCTGACCCGGCCGACGAGCACCCAGAACAGGCACTGCAGCACCGCCCTGGGCCAGGCCGCGGTCAGCGAGATGCGCGGCGGCACTGCCGCGACGTGCTCGGTCCACGCCAGCCGTGCGGCGGTCGTGTAGTCCACCACGGTTACTCCAGATCCAGGGTGCCGAGGACCCGGGCCCGCCGGGACACGTAAGTGAAGACACGGTGGCCCAGCAGCGCGTAGCCGGCGCTGAGCAGGACCGTCAGGCCCAGGAAGCGCAGGTCCGGGGTCCGCTGGGTGCAGGAGGTGAGGAACTCCATCGCCCAGCGGAAGCTGATGAGCCAGGACAGCGCGCCCAGCGGCCGCGGGATCAGGCGGAGCGGGATCAGCAGGCCGCCGAGCAGGAACACCGGGTACATCAGCGCGCCCGAGATCTGGGAGCCGTACCGGCTCACCAGGAACACGCAGGCCAGCAGCATGCCGAGGGCGGTGCCGGAGCACACCACCACGAGCAGGCCGACGAGCAGCCACCCCGGGTCGCCGAACGCGATCGGCTGGCGCAGGGCGGCGAGTGTCGCGGCGACCGTGGCCAGGATCGACGCCACGGACAGCACGCTCGAGCCCAGCGACTTGCCCACCAGCACGACCAGCGCCGACCGCACGCCGAACAGGCCGGCCGGCAGCACGCCTTCGGCGCGTTCCAGGCTCAGGATGCCCGCGCCGTTCCAGACCGTGGAGGTCCAGAACGCCATCAGCAGGATGCCGGACACCACCCGCCCGGCCGCCACCGGGTCGGTGGTCGAGTTGAGGTTCACCACCAGGAGCACCGCCGGTTGGACGAAGCCGAGGACCAGGGTGAACTTCCACTCCGCGGCGTAGATCAGGATCTGGTGGCGGGCGGCGACCGCGAGCGCCTCGCCCGTCCCGGAGCCGGGCATCACGCCCGCCGTCCCGGCGCCGAGGCCGCGGCCGGTGCCGCCGTGCGCCCGCTCAGGCTGGTGAACGCCTCCTCCAGGCGGGTGTCCTCCACCCGCACCTCGTGCACCGTCACATCACCGAGCAGCCGCCCGATCTCCGTGAAGACGCCCGCCTCCCACGCCTGCGGACGCAGCCCGATCTCCCAGCCGCCGCCCTCCTGACGCACCAGCACCTCCGGCAGGTGCGGCCCGGTCAGATCCGGCAGTGGGCCTTCGCCCCGCACCACGATGGTGGCGACGTACCCGGCCAGGCGGGTGAACTCCTCCAGCTCGCTCTGGTGCTGCACCGCCCCGTCCCGCAGCAGCACGACGCGCTGCGCGAGGCGCTCGACGTCGAGCAGGTAGTGGCTGGTGAGGAGGATCGCCACGCCCTCGTCGCGCAGGGACAGCACGGTCTCGCGCAGGCTCTGCGCCTCGAACGCGTCCAGGCCGACCGTCGGCTCGTCGAGCATCAGCACCGACGGGCGGCCCAGCAGGCCGATCGCCAGGTGCAACCGCTGGCGCATGCCCTTGGAGTACGTCTCGACCCGCCGGCCGGCCACATCGGTCAGGTGCACCTGCTCCAGCACCTGCGCGATGCGCTCGCGCAGCCCGCGGCCGCCGAGTTCGCGCAGCATCCCGAAGTACCGCAGGTTGTCCCGCGCGCTCAGCCGCCCGTACAGCCCGCGGTCCCCGCCGAAGGAGACACCGAGCGCGCCGCGGGCCCGGCGGGCCTGCGTGACCACGTCGAAGCCCTGCACCCGGGCGGTTCCCCGGTCCGGCACCAGCACCGTGGACAGGATCTTCAGCAGCGTGGTCTTGCCCGCGCCGTTGCCGCCGAGCAGCGCCACGATCTCCCCGGGCGCCACCTCGAACGTCACGTCGCGCAGGACCGCCACCTCGGCACCGGGGCGGCCGAACGACCGGCCGATCCCGTGCACTTCGATCGCCGGCGTCATGGCGTGCCGTCCTCGTCCGCCACCACGCGCAGCTCCTGCTCGATCCTGCGGAACTCGGCGTGGTCGGCCTCGACCCGGTGGATGTCCCGGTCGGCCAGCAGGGCCCAGCCCCGGTCCATGGTGGACATCAGACCGGTGGTCGGCGCCACCGGATCACCGTCGCGCAGGGACAGTTGGAAGTGCCGGCAGCTGCGCAGCTGCCGCACCCGGCCGAGGGCGGCCGTGTTGCCGACGGTGCCGGCCCGGCGGAAGATCAGGTACACCCCGCGGACCCGGCGGCGCAGCCGGTAGTCGCCCTCGTCGGGGGCGGCGCCGGTGAGGCTGTGCACGTACCGCGAGAGCGCACTGCCGCCGGTGGCCAGCTCGGACGCGCCGGCCAGGCCGGCCCCGGCCAGGCGCGCGCCCGACTCCATCAGCACCGGGCCGTCGGCGGTGAGCAGGACCTCGGTGTGGCAGGGGCCGAAGCGGACGCCCAGCGCGTCCAGGACGCGGCGCACGTACGCGATCAGCCCGGGGTTCTCCGGCGCGTCCTCGGGCCTGAAGTCGGTGCTCTCGTACACCGCGAAACTGGGGCCGACCGGGACCTTGTTGTACCGGCAGACACTGGTGACGTCGTGGCGGCCGTCGCGGGTGAAGGTGTCCACCACGTACTCGGTGCCGTACATCCGCCGCTGGATCAGGACGGTCTCGTTGACCGCGCCCAGCAGGTTGACCGCGCCCAGCAGGCCGCGCACCGCCGCCTCGAGGTCGCCGCCCTCGGGCACCAGGGTGAGCCCGTCCGACAGCGAGCTGCGGGCCGGTTTGACCACCAGCGCGCCGGTGTCGGTGGACAGTCCGCCGGCCGCCGCCGCCTCGACGCAGCCGCGCCAGTCGTCGACCGCGACCGTGGGGATGGTCGGGACCCCCGCGGCGCGCAGCGTCCGCATCATGACCGCCTTGTCGCGGCGGGCCTGCGAGCGCTCCGGATCGTTGGCGAACTCCGGGGTGAGCCGGGCCGCGAGCGCGTCGGCGAACTCGACCCCGCACTCCGCCCCCGGGAACACCGCGACCGGGCGCATCCGGCGGACACGGTCGAGGACCTCGTCGAAGCCGATGGCGGCCTCGGTCGTCCCGGCGTGGTCGGCGGCCTGGAAGGTGCGCGTGTACGACGGGTCGGGGCGCGGCGACGTGAGCACCGCGTGGGTGTCGAAGCCCGCACGGCGCAGGGTGCGACCGAGCGCGACACCGGAGGAGTAGGGGTCGACCAGGACGACGGTCCCGGCGCCCGCCGGTTCAGTTGGCACCGGACGCCTCACGAATCCCGGCATGCAGCGCGCTGAGGTTCGGCACGGCGAACATCTCCAGCATGTCGACCTGCACTCCCCAGCGTTCGTCGACCTCGACCGCCAGCTGCGCCGCGCCGATCGAGTCACCGCCGGCTTCGAAGAAGTTGGCGTCCCCCGACAGCTCGGGCACGCCGAGGATGTCGGCACACAGCCTGGTGAACTCTTCCAAGGTCGGCCCGTTTACCGCCATGATCAATCTCCTCATCTCGACGTCCGTCGAATCCCTCACCGCTCGCTCGGCCGGCAGCCCTCATGACGCCGCCGCGGTGTCCTCCTCGACCAGCACCAGCCGCAGCTCCGATGTGTAGCCGCGGCCCTGCCGGTCGGTCAGCCAGCACTGGTCCGGCTCCGGCAGCATCTCCACGACGCTGACGTCCCCTTCGCCGGGTTCACGCATGAGCCGGCGCACCGTCCGGGCCAGGACCTCCACGAACGCGGGGGCGTCGAAGTCGACGAAGAACGGCTTCGTCTCCAACGGCGACTTCACGAACACGAAGCGCGGCAGTCCCAGCCGGCGGGCCCAGCCGCGGGCCGCCACGAAGCGCTCCCGCTCGTCGCCGCACATCGCGAACGCCGCCTTGCGGGCCGGCACCGTCCAGCTCTGCCGGGCCACCACCATCGAGTCCACGACGATCCGGGGCCGCCGCGCACCGGGCAGCAGGCCGAACACCTGGGACACCGGCTCCTTGAGCTGCTCGGCGAACAGGTCCATCACGTCGAACCGGTGGCCGTCGGGCAGCACCACGACGAGCTCGCCGTCCTCTTCGCGGACCTGTGCGTCGCTCGCCGCGACGAGGACGCCGTCGGCCGGCGTCGGGTGCTTCGGGTTGAGCAGGAGCCGGTAGTCCGCGGGGCGTACCAGCGCCGGATGCGAGCGCGGTGTCAGCCGCGGCCGGGCGTCCTTGGGCAGCGCCATGAGCAGGCGCGGCTCCGGGAAGTCGGCGCTGAGCATGTCCCGCAGGGCGGCCATGTCCGGGTGCTGGCGCGCGGTCGCCTGGTAGTCGAGGGTGTTGAGGGCCACGTGCATCTCGCCCAGCACCAGGAAGGGCTCCCCGGGCGCCGCACCGCCGATCATCATGAGGTCGGGACAGCACACCCGCGCCTCGCTCCAGCCCGGCCGGGGCGCGGCGAACTCGGCCGCGACGCCGCGGGCGAGCTGCGCGGTGGTGCGGTGCAGCACCCGCTGCCCGGGCTCCGGAGCCAGCACCCGGCGCCAGCGCGCGTCGAACTCCTCCCGGGCGGTGGCCAGCGCCCCGGGGAGGGCCGAGGCCAGCAGCGGCAGGCAGGCCAGCCACAGCGCCATCGCGTCCGGGGTGTCGATGCCCCTGGCCAGCAGCTTCCGGTACGCGGCGCGGACGTGCGGCAGGAACAGCTCCCGCACCCGCCAGGTCAGCCAGCGCGCGCTGTCGGCCAACGGCCCCAGCGGTGCGAGCGCGTCGACGAACGGACCGCCGAGGTCGACCGCGACATCGCGCCGGCTCTCCGGGTAGGCGACCGTGCGGCCGCTGTACGCCTTTCCGTGCCGCCGCGTGGCGTCCACCCCGGACAGTTCGACGAAGGTCTCGTCGAGTGCGCCCAGCGCCCGGTCCAGGCGGTCGGGGTCGGCCCAGTCCTCGGCGACCTGCCGCTTGGCCGCAACCAGCCTGCCGACCGCGGACCGCAGCGCCCCGCCGATCGCGGGATCGGTGATCCGCTGCGCCAGCGCGGCCAGTTCGTCGTCGGTGTGCAGCGGCCCGGCCAGGTTGAGGTCCCAGGTCAGCCAGCGCCGGTCGGCCAGTTCCGCGAGCAGCGCCATGACCTGCTCCGGGCCGTCCAGCCGGTGTGCGCGCGCCACCTCGGCCGCCAGCAGCCACGCCGGCATCCGGCCGTCCGCCCGGGCCAGGACGGCCGCGGTGACCGGATCGGCCGACTGCACCCGGCCGGAGGAGAACCGTATGCCGTCCGCGGCCGGCCGCAGCGAGGGCACGCGCCGCACGGGCAGCCACGGCCGCAGGTCGAACCGCTCGGCGAAGTGCGCCGCCACGGCGTCCACCGCCCAGCCCTCCATGTGCACGTCCACACCGGAGAGCAGGCCGCTGCCCGGGCGGACCGCCACGGCGGCCGGGCGGGCGGGGTCCAGCCCGGCCCAGGCGATCGGGCCGAAGAACCCGATCGTCTCGTTCTTCGTGCAGTACCGCTGCACGTAGGTGACGAGCGTGGCCTCCCGGGCCCGGCGTTTGGCGTCCCGCCCCCGGCCCTCGTTGATGTGCGCGAGCAGCGGATCGATGCCGGTGGCGAGCACAGCGCGGTTCTGCCAGGTCACCGCGAGCCGCAGCCACGACGAGCCGGCCAGCTCCGCCATGGACCGGTCGGCCCTGCGCCGGTACTCCCGCCACGCCGGGTCGAAGGAACCGAGGTCGATCCGCCGGCTCAGGGAGACGTCGGGCACCGCGTCGGCCGCGCGGCAGACGGCAGGGTCGGCGAGGGCGAGGGCGGCCGACGCCGGGTAGCCGGCGCTGCGCACCATTGCCTGCGGCCAGATCCGGCGGCGGCTGCCGGGGAGCAGCAGGGAGTCGGACGTCGCGCCCGCGCGCCCGTCGACCGCGTGGTTCGCACTGAGAGTCTGCATGTCTTTCGGTCCCTCCGGTGTGACGCGGTGTGCTCAGGCGCTGAGCACACCGATCAGCGCGTCCCTGGTCTGCGGTGCCGCGAAGAAGTCCGCCCGGCCGACCTCGACCGTCTCGTGCTTCGCCGGGCAGTCCGGGTCGCAAGGGTGGTCCCGGGCCACCAGGTGCAGTTCCTCCGGGCCGGCCGGCCGCCGGTCCGGATCGCAGGTCGCGGTGACATGGGCGAGCCAGTCGGCCTGCATGGCGGCGAGGCGGTCGGCCACCGGCCCGAGGTTGAGCGGCGCTCCGGCGTACGACCGCGCCATGGCCCGCTCCATGTCGGGCAGCCAGCCGGCGATGACCTCGCGCACGGTGCCGGCGTCGGCGCGGTAGCGCTCCGCCTCCTCGGGGGGCAGCGGGACCCGGGCCAGCGTGCGCCGCAACAGGCCGGCCACCCCGGCCGCCGGTGTCGGCTCCGGGTTCAGCGCCACGAGCGTGGGACGCCGGCGGCAGTGCGCGGCCAGGTGCCGGCCGACGGCGGCGGCGCCGCAGTAGGACACGACGGCGCCGACGTCCTCTTCCGCGACCCGCTCGGACAACTGCCGGGCGTACTCGTCGATCCCGGTCCGCCGCGGCCGGAACTCGTCGAGCAGGTACCGGGTGGTGAAGCCCTGGCTCTCCAGGTCCATCGCGCGGATGCGTCCGGCGGTGCCGCTTCCCGGGAACTCCAGGACGACGGTGATCGGGGCCGCGCCGTCCGCGCCGTCCGCGCCGTCCGCGCCGTGCCGGGGGGGCCGGGGGCTCACGCCGGCACCTCGCAGCAGTCCGCGTCCGGGTCGAAGAGCGGCCCGTAGGTGATCTGGAGCCGTACGTAGTGCTGGGACGCGTTGTTGAAGTTGTCGGTGAACCCGGAGGCCACGAACCGCTCGTACTCGGCGTGGTAGAGCTCGTACGCCTGGCGGGTCAGCGGAATCCCCAGGTCGATGCCGACGGCCTTCGCGCTGTAGAAGGCCTCGTAGCACTTGTAGCACTCACCGCACCACGCGCCGTTCGTCAGCCGGTCGCAGGTGCCGAGGATCGGGATGTCCCGCTCGTGCAGCCAGGTGATCATCTCCTCCTTGTGCAGGCCGCCGGCGACGGTACGCACCGGGTGCGCCGGCTGGTACCGGGACCACCAGTCGGCGAAACGCGGGTGCCGCTCGAAGTAGCCGCGCATGAACTCGCTGTGCCCGAGCAGCAGGTCGTTGCGCTCCATGCCGAGATAGACCGGCCCGTACCCGAGCGCGGACGCGATGGCGGCGCACAGGAAGTGGATCTGGCCGATCTTGCGGTCCGGCCCGTCGAACAGGTCGTAGTCGTGGATGCTCAGCAGGGTCGGCTCGATGCCCTGCGCGGCCAGCACCTCCCGGGTGTAGGTCGACTCCACGCCGCCGGAGAACCAGAGCGCCGGGCCCTTGTCCGCCGCCGGATAGCGGGGGACCCGCGCCCCGCCGCGCACCTCGATCGGGCGGCCGCACCGCAGGAACCGCGCGTACTCCCCCCAGCTCTCCACGTCCTCGTCCGCCACGCGGATCGACTCCGCGTCGCCGAAGACGTCCTGGCGCACGGCCAGATCGAAGGCGAGACGGTCCTGCGCCTCGGCCGACAGCGTCGTCTGACGGGTACTCACTTGGTGTCCTCCTCAGCGGACTTGAGGTCATCGGGCAGCAGGTCCAGCAGCAGCGCGTCACGCCGCCCGTCCGGGCCCGGCAGGTAGGAGCGCAGCCTTCCGACGTGGCGGAAGCCGGCCTTCTCGTAGCACCGCAGGGCGCGGGTGTTGGCGGCGTCGGCCAGCACGGCCACCCGGGCGTGGCCGGCCGCGAAGACGGCGGCGGCGAACGCGGCCAGCGCGGCGGACCCCAGCCCGCGGCCCCGGTCCTCCGGCGCCGCGACCACGACGTCCGGACGCACCGTGTCCGTGCGGGAGTCGACCTCGTACTCGATGAAGCCGACCGTCCTGCCGTCCTTCGTGAAGGGCAGGCAGCGCTCGTGCTGGAACCGGGCCAGGTGCTCGGGTTCCGCGGGCAGGTCCCACCACCTGCGCACCTCGGCGTCGCGGAACGCCCGCTCGAACAGGGCCAGATCCTCGGGCACCGCCCGGCGCAGCCCGATGCCGCCGGCGCCGGCCGCCTGGTCGGCGAACAGTGCCGCGCCGGGCCGCACCGGGGCCGGCGCGCACGCCGCGATCAGTTCCTCCAGGCCGTCGAGGATCGAGGCGGCGTCCTCCGGCTTCGGGTCGGGGAAGTGCCGGCAGGTGGGCGCGTCGAGGGCTCGGGCGTCCAGGAACGGCTGCTGCCCGAGTACGACCAGCGGGCGCCCGGTGTCCAGGGCCAGCGCGATCTCGCCCAGCGTCCCGTACCGGCCCTCGAAGGCGATCACCCCGTCCCCGGCCCAGTTCAGGATGTTGCTGCGGGCCAGGTCCATCGACGTGGGCAGCGCCCAGGTGGTGCAGTCGGTGGCGTCGTCCAACCGGTTCCACTTGAGCAGCCCCAGGGTCTGCCCGCCCGCCGCCACGCAGGCACGTTGCGCGCTCTCCGCGATACCGCCGTCCCCGCCGGTGACCATGCCGTACCCGCGGCGCCCGATCTCCCCGCCGATGGCGTCGGCGAGTTCCAGCGCGCTGGAACCAGCGTTGCCCGCTCGGCCGCCCAGGACCGCGATCGCCCGATTCCTCATACTGCTGCCGCTCCTTCGCCGCGATGGTCGGGTGTGCTCGCGCCGGCCGGCGCCAGGCGGCCGGCCGCGGCCAGCACCTCGGCCGCGGCGACCCCGTCACGGCAGGTCTCGAAGCACACGTCGTAGTAGTTGGTGCAGGTGCCGTTCGCGCCCATGAACGCGCACGCGCGCGCCCGCCCGCTCTGCACGGCCCGGAACCGGCCCGGAAGCGCGAGCGGGGACCAGATCCGGGCGTCGGTGGCGAGGTACAGCGCGACCACCGGACAGCCGAGCGCCGCGGCCAGGTGCACCGCCAGCGAGTCGTTGGTCAGCAGCCGCTCCAGGCCGCCGATCCAGTCCCGCAGCTCCGTGGTGCTGTCCACCAGGCGCAGCGTGACCCGGCCGGGATGGCGGGCGGCCAGCTCCCGCGCGATCTCCCGCTCCGACTCGTCCGGCCCCGAGCAGACCTCGACCGGGCCGAGTTCGCCGATCAGTTCCGACCAGCGGGACGCGGGCCAGCGCTTGGGCCGGGTGCTCGCGCCCACGCAGATGCCGGTCGACCCCGGCCGCGGCGCCCGGTACCCGGCAAGCCACGCCGCGTCGGCCCCGTCGGTTTCGACCCCGTGCCGGCGCAGGCACGCCGCCGCCTGGCTCCCGATCGGCAGGAGCTTCTCCGGCTCGGTGATCTCGTGCATGTCCCAGCACTCGATGCCGAGTCCGGCGGCCCGTTCGCGGAAGTCGCGGTAGTCGCCGTCGCGCTGCCACTCCTCGTGGCGCAGGTTGACGATGAGCGTGACGTCGTGCTGCCGGCAGAACTCCACGATGGCCGGCTGGTCGGCGGGGCGGAACCGCCGCCAGAGCGTGGGCAGGACGGCGGTCGGACCGCGCAGGCCGGCCGCTTCGCGCACCCAGTCCGCCTCCAGCATCGCGTTGGGCGGCGACCAGTACCGCAGGCCGGGCAGCGTCCGTTCCAGCTCCGCCAGCAGCGGGGCGAGGATGATGCCGTTGCCGAGGCCGCCGTTGAGGAACAGCAGCGCGTTGCGCCGGCCGGTCGCGGCGGCGCTCATCGGCGCGCCCCGGTGAGTTCGCCGGCCAGCCGCGCGGCAAGGGCGAGGACGGTCAGGGCGGGATTCGCCGCGCCGGTGCGCGGGAACGTCGCCGGCCCGCACACGTACAGCCCCGGCACCGCCCGCACCTGGGCGCGCTCGTCCACCACCGCGCCGCCCAGCGGCAGCGTGCCGGCCTCGTGCTGCTCCCAGCCGAGCGGGAAGCTGTACGTCACCGGCTGTCCGGGCACCTGCATGCTGTCCCCGGCGGTGATCCGGCCGGCGAGGTCGGCCGAGCCGAACCCGTCCTCGAACACGAGGGGGGCCGCGGTCCTGTTCGCCTGCCCGCCCAGGAGCTGGTGCATCCGCCGCAGTTCCCGCCGCTGGTCGCCGGCCAACCGCCGGTCCGCCTCGCCTACATGGCCGGCCGCGAACGTCGGCCAGGGCAGCTCCGGCCCGGGCTCGCACCACACCCGGCCGGACGGATCGCGGGTCTGCTCGCCCATGAGGTAGCAGTCCACGACGGTGAGGCCGTGGTCGTTGGTGTAGACGCGCAGAAACAGGTTGGAGCGCGAACCGGCCGGGCCGGGCGCCATGAACAGGCCGCCGGCCTCGGCGAACGGCCGGAGCTGCTCCGGCACGGCCGCCGGGGCGAAGGCCGTCACGAAACCCTGCGCCAGCTTGTCCACCAGGCCCGGCAGCGAGGCGGTCCCGGTGGCGCCGTCAGGTGGCAGCGCCTGCAACACCAGCCGGCTGTTCTCCACGGTGCCCGCGGCCAGGACGACGCGTCCGGCCCCGATCACCGTCCGCTCCCCGTCGTGCTCGACGAGCACCCCGCGGGCGGCACCGTCCGGCCCGGTCACCACCGCGACCACCTGGAGGTCGCAGCGCACGGACACCGCGCCGGGCCGCTCCGGGTCGTGCAGGTCCTCCAGCGGCGACCAGGCCCGCCAGCGCGGGGAGCCCTCCTCGGCGAGCACCGCCCGGGGCACCTCGGTGAACCGGCGGCCGCCGAGTTCGAACCCGCGCCCGGCGCAGAGCGGGCCGCCCGCCCACTTCTCCAGGTCGGCGACGACCGAGTCGTAGAGCGGCGGTTCGCCGTTCCGCGGCATCGTCAGATCGGCCACGACCTCGGCCGGCCAGCTGCCGTCCGCCAGCGCCCACGGCTCGATCGGAAGCGCGACGCCACCCCAGTACAGCGCCCGCCCGCCGAGCCGGCCGCGCAGACCCGAAATTCCGTCGAACCCCGTCGCGGTGGGGTGGTAAGGCCGCCGGAAGTAGGGATCGGACGCGGGGTCGAGCCATATCCGGTCGGCCTTTTCCCGGTCGTGCTCCCACCGGAGGTGACCGTGTCCGGCGTCCGGCCCGGCCTCGACGACGAGAATGCTGCCCGAATGAGTCGCGGCCATCCGGCGGGCCAGATAAAGCCCCGCGAGTCCGCCGCCGACGACAAGCACGTCGGCTGACGGCGGATGAATTCCGTTCGGTGTCCCACAAGGAGTCGTCATCACGTCCCGCCAAACTGACAAGAGAATCGGCCGGTTGTGCCGATACGGCCTCGCGCCGTCCAGTTGGAACCGTACGACATGCCGAAAGGCGGTTCATTGAACTTGCGCGCCAGGTTCCGGATCGTCCGCCGGGCCGGTTGTCCGCCGTTCGGCGACCGTCCCCCGGAGCCGGACGGAATTTCCGGGCCGCGAATGGAAAAGCAGCGCCAACTTTGGTCGATCCGGGCCGGAATGTCCGGGTTCCCGGCGTCGGAGAATTTGTTCTGGCTATACATTCCGTATTGGACTGGCGAAGCATCACCGTCGACCAGGATCTCCGCGCCCGGAAGGGGCGGCATCGATCAGGTCGTAGCTGGCAAAACCACGAAGCGAGCGGCGCGACTCCCGGTACCCCTGAGGGATACGGGCCGATGTCGCGTGTCATCGAGGGAGAAACCATGGCTGCCCATTCGGCGTCCGCGGACCACAGCCACAGCCATCTC
This sequence comes from Actinacidiphila sp. bgisy144, assembly GCF_057708105.1. Classification (NCBI taxonomy): domain Bacteria; kingdom Bacillati; phylum Actinomycetota; class Actinomycetes; order Kitasatosporales; family Streptomycetaceae; genus Actinacidiphila; species Actinacidiphila sp. bgisy144. The sequence continues at coordinate 24,540 of NZ_JBYIRM010000008.1, forward strand.
ACAGGTCTGGCGCAGGCGCTGGCCGGTCTCGATGTGGACCGGATCACGCGCTGGGGCGCTGAACTCGCGGACCGCCTCAGTACCGGGCGAACGCTGCTGGCCGCCGGCAACGGCGGCTCGGCGGCCGAGGCACAGCATCTGACCGCGGAACTCGTCGGGCGTTACCAGCGCGAACGGCGGGCGGTCGCCGCGGTCGCCCTGCACGCCGACTCCTCCACCGTGACCGCGGTGGCCAACGACTACGGATACGACCGGGTGTTCGCGCGCCAGATCGAGGCGCACGCCCGGCCCGGCGACATCGTGCTGCTGCTGTCGACGTCGGGCCGCAGCACCAACCTGCTCCACGCCGTGGAGGCGGCCCGTGCGGCCGGAGCCACCACCTGGGCCCTCACCGGGCCCGGGCCGAATCCGCTGGCCGAACTCGCCGACGACGCACTGGCGATCGAGGCGGACACCTCCGCCAACGTCCAGGAGTGCCAGCTCGTGGTGGTGCACCTGCTCGCGTCGGCGGTCGACGAGCGGCTGCTCGAAGCGTCGGGGCCGGTGTCGGAGCCGGGTACGGAGCCGGCGCCGGTGCCGGCCGCGCCGGCCCCCGCGGAGAGCCCGGTCGCGGCTCCGACCGCGGCTCCGGTCGCGGTTCCGACCGCGGCTCCGGCCGCGATTCCGGCCGCCGTCCCGGCCGAGCGGAGCGGGACCCCGACGCGGCCGAGGATCGTGGTGGTCGGGGACACCCTGCTCGACCGGGACAGCACCGGCTCGGTCAGCCGGCTCTCCCCGGAAGCACCCGTCCCGGTCCTCGCCGGGCTCGACACGGCCCACCGGCCCGGCGGCGCGGGCCTGGCCGCGGTGCTCGCCGCGACGGACCGCCACGACGTGACCCTGGTGACCGCGCTGTCGAAGGACGCCCCCGGTGCCCTGCTGCGCACCCTGCTCGACGAAGCCGGCGTCCGTGTCGTCGATCTCGGCCTGAGCGGACCGACACCCGTCAAGTCCCGTATCCGTACCGCGGACCGCACCCTGCTGATGCTGGACGAGGCAGGCCCGGCGGGCGAGATACGGCCGGCCGGCCTGGACGGCGCCGCCGAAGCGCTGGCCGGGGCCGACGCGGTCCTCGTGTCGGACTACGGCCGCGGCGTGACCGCGCTGCCGGGACTGCGCCGGCTGCTGTCCGAGGCGGCGGGCCGGGTGCCGATGGTGTGGGACCCGCATCCGCGGGGCGCCGCCGCGGTACCCGGAGTCCGCCTGGTCACCCCCAACCAGCGGGAAGCGGAGGTGCTGACGGGCCGGCAGGAGACCGGCGGCCCTGACGGCCTGTCCGCGGTCGTCGCCGCGGCCCGGGCCCTGCTGGACCGGTGGCCGGCCGAGCAGGCCGTGGTCACCCGGGGCGCGCACGGCGCCGTCCTGGTGCACAGCGGCGGCGGCACCCCGCTGGTGGTCAACAGCCGGCGGATCGTCGCGCTCGACAGCTGCGGGGCGGGGGACCGGTTCGCCGCGACGACGGTCCTGCGGCTGGCCGAAGGCGCCACGACGGCCGAGGCGGTGGCCGCCGCGACGGACGCCGCCACCACGTACGTGGAGAACGGCGGCCCCCGGAACGTCGGTGACCGGCCGGCCGCCCCGGACGAGGCCCGACCGGACGAGGACCCGCTGGCCATGGCGCGGCGGGTGCAGGCCGCAGGCGGCACCGTGGTGGCGGTCGGCGGGTGCTTCGACCTGCTGCACCGCGGACACGTCACCATGCTGGAAGAGGCCCGCCGCCTGGGCGACCTGCTGGTCGTCTGCATCAACGGCGACGAGTCGGTGTCCCGGCTCAAGGGCCCGGAGCGGCCGGTGCTGCCCGCGGTCGACCGGGCCGGGATGCTGCGCTCGCTGCGCTCGGTCGACGCGGTGGTGGTCTTCGACGAGGACACCCCCGAGCGCGCGCTGCGGGCGCTGCGCCCGGACGTCTTCGTCAAGGGCGGTGACTACCACGCCGCGCAGCTGCCGGAGACCGAGGCGGTGCGGGCCTGGGGCGGCGAGGTGGTCACCGTGCCCTTCGTCGACGGCTACTCGACGACCTTGCTGCTCGAAGAGCTGTCCGGGGCCCTGCCCGCCTCGGCCACCCCACGGCCCCGGAAGTCGTTGATCTCGATCAAGTGGCCGTCCGGATCGGAGAGGAACGCGACGGTCTCCCCGCCGATGCGCCGCGGTTCCTCGACGATCTGATAGCCCAGCGCCCGGACGTGGGCCACGATCCCGGGCACGTCGTCGACGGAGAAGGCCAGGTGCTGGGAGGGGTGCGGCGCCGGCAGGAGGCCGTCCTCCTGCCAGAGTTCGACGCCCGCGGGCATGCCGGCGGGCGCCATCTGGAGGATCGTCCGCCGGTCCAGCTCATAGCGGACGACCTGCTCCAGGTGCAGCGCGGCCGCGTAGAACGCTGCCGACCGGGCCACATCCGTGACGTCGAGGCGTACGTGATCCATGCGGATCGAGAACGAGGGCACGACAACCTGCCTTTCAACAAGAGGGGCCGGACTGCTCGTTCGAGCAGTCCCCGTGACTGTCGGCGGCGCGGGCGGGCCGTCCCGTCGGCCTTCCGGGCCGGACCCGCCCGCGCGGCCTCGGCTACGGATCGCCCGCGCCGACGAGCGCGTCGGAGATCCGCGCCGGTGTCGTTCCGTAGCGCTGCCGGAAGGCCCGGATGAAGTGGCTGCTGTCCGCGAAGCGCCAGCGCTGGCTGATCTCGCTCACCGTCAGGTGGCCGTGGCCAGAGATGAGGTCGACCCGGGCCTGTTCCAGCCGCCGGCGGCGGACATAGCCCATGAGCGTCTCCCCGGTGCCGTCGAAGGCCCGGTACAGGGTGCGGACCGAGACGTTCAGTCCGCGGGCGATCGAGGTGGGGCTGAGGTCCTCTTCCCGCAGGCTTCTCTCGGCCAGGCCGATCGCGGCGGACCGTAACGACGATCGAGTGCTTCCGATGAGGTCGGTCGGCTGGGTCATTTCCAAACTCCCATCGTGGGCGGATCGATGACGTCGAATGTCGAACGCGGGCGACGCAGGCCCCGGGTGGGCCCCGCCGCCCCGGACCGGGCGGCGGCCGCGCTGGAGACCGCGGTGCGCCGACCGCCGGAAGGGGCGTAGCGCGGGGACCGGTGCGGACCGGTCGCGGTCCGCCGGTCATGCCGGGGCCGGGGGTGCCCAGGGCTCGGCGTGGTAGTACCTGCGGCAGTCGAGGATCAGCGCCGCGTCCGACAGCGTGAAGACGTCGACGAACTCCACGTCTTCCGGGCCGTCTTCGGCGGTGCTGCCGTCCGGGGCCGAGAGCCGGCCGATGACGACGATGGTGTCCCCCTCGGCCACCACCCGGCGAAGCCGGTGTCTGCCGCGGCGGCCCGTCGCACCGGCCTCGGACCGCAGGACCTCCCCGCGGCCGCGACAGCGGGGAGCGCCGGGTTCCGCAACCTCGACTCCCTCGTCCAGCAAGGAGCCGTAGCCGTCGAGGTCTCCGGCGTCCCGGTAACGGTAGGTCAGCATCGCGTGCGTGATCCCGGCAGCCGTCAGGGCGGTGCTGGGATAACGGGGTTCCAGATTCTCGCGGCTCATGTCGGAGGCCGTTTCCCTCGTGCGGCGACCGGGCCCTTGACGGCCGGTCCTTACGCCTTCGAGCATCGTGCGGGCGCATAACCCGGCCCTATCGCGCCGCTTTCCCCGGACGATGGGGGCGGGCGGCGGCGCCGCCCGGCAGCCGCGGATCAGCGGTACGCGACCGGGGCGACGCCCGGACGATCCAGCTGCCGGCCGCGGCGCGCACCGAACGGCAGGCGCGTCGGCGTGGCGTGTCCCCTTGGCGTGCTGGGTAGTTACGGGGTTGCTCACGTAACATGCATGAATGCACGTCGACGGGCACAGGCCGCTGCCGGTGTGCGGCTCGGGGGACTTTCGCGCAGTCGAATGGCGTTGTCGAAGGCGACCATGAGCCGGAAAGGAGAGGCCTGGTGGGGGAGTTACCCTACGAGCAGCGGCCCCGCGACGAACGGCTGAGATTCCGCCTGCTCGGACCGCTCGAGGTCTTCGGCGCCGACGGGCCGGTGAGCATCCGTCCGGGCCGCCAGGAGGTGGTGCTGGCCGCGTTGCTGCTGCACAGCAACCGCATCGTGCGCACCGACCACCTGGTGGACGTCCTCTGGGACGAGAACCCGCCGGACACCGCCCGTACCCAGGTCCAGATCTGCGTCTCCCGGATTCGCAAGGCCCTTGCCGCGGCCGGGTCCGAGGCGTCGGTCGTGACCCGGCCCCCGGGCTACCTGCTCCAGGTCGACGACGCGTCGATCGACCTGACCGTCTTCAACCGCCTGACGGCCGATGCCCGCGCGCTGGTGAAGGGGGGAAGACCGGCCGAAGCGGCGGAGACGCTGCGCCACGCGGTGGGAATCTGGCGCGGCATCTGCCTGAGCGGCATCTCCAGCAAGGCCCTGGAGCGCACCGGAATCCAGCTGGACGAAGAACGCCTGGCGGCCACGGAGACCTATCTGCAACTGGAGCTCGACCTCGGCTGGCACACCCAGCTCATCGCCGAACTGGGCCGGATGGTCCGCGAGTACCCGCTGCGTGACCGGTTCCGCGGACAGCTCATGCTCGCCCTGCACCGGTCCGGACGCCAGGCGGAGGCACTGGAGACCTACCGGGCCGGCCGTACGCTGCTGCGCGACGAACTCGGCCTGGAGCCGAGCCAGGATCTGCGCAACCTGGAGCGCGCCATCCTCGCCGACGACCCGGCACTTCGGGCGGGCACGGGCATCGGCCTGAACCTCCCGTCACCCGGACCCCAGGGCGGCGCCTCCGCCCCGGCCGCCGTCGCCCCCCGCCCGCCCGAAGCCGAAGCGGCGGCCGAAGGGAAAGCCGAGGGGAAAGCCGAAGCGAAACCCGAAGCGATACCCGACGCCGAGGCCGGGGCGGAGGCCGAGTCCGAGTACCGGCAGCGCGACGAAGTGCCGCACCAACTCCTCGCGGACACCGCCGACTTCGTCGGGGACGACGCGGTCATCGCGCAGACCGAGGCCGTGCTGCGGGCCACCGGATCCGGCCGGGCCATGGGGATCGTCGCCATCGTCGGCCGCCCCGGAATCGGGAAGACCACCCTGGCGACCCACATCGCCCACCGGCTGAGCGACGAGTACTTCCCCGACGGCCAGCTCTACTGCGACCTTCGCGGGGTGCGCCCCGATCCCCTCAACGCCAGGGAGGTGCTGGGCCGCTTCCTGCGAGCGCTGGCCATCCCCGGCTCCCTGATCCCCGACGGGCTCGACGAGCGCGCCGAGATGTACCGGAGCCTGCTGGCCACCCGGCGGATGCTCGTCGTCCTGGACGACGCGGCGGACGAGGCGCAGGTCGGTCCGCTGCTGCCGGGCTCCAGAAGCTGCGCGGTCCTGGTCACCAGCAGGAACCGGCTCACCGGCCTTCCCGGCACCCACCGCGTCACTTTGGACATCCTGGACACGGACCGGGCGCTGGAGTTGATCGGCAACGTTGTCGGCCACGACCGGGTCGCCCGCGAGTCGGAAGCCGCGAAAGCCCTCATCCGAGCGGTCGGCGGACTCCCGCTCGCCCTGCGCATCCTCGCGGCGCGCCTCGCCGCCCGGCCGCACTGGTCGCTGGCGTCGATGCTGGGGCGCCTGGCCGACGAGCGGGGCGGACTGGACGAGCTCGCCCACGGCGAGATGAGGATGCGGGCGAGCCTGTCGCTCACCCACGACGGGCTCGGCCGTCCGCAGCGCCAACTGCTCTGCCTGCTCAGCCTGGCGCAGGGCTCGACGCTGCCGGGATGGCTCGCGGGCGCGCTGGTGGACGACCGGCGGCCGGACGCGTCGGACCTGCTGGAACCGCTCGTCGACGTGCAGATGCTGGATGTCGTCGGCGTCGACGCCGGCGGGCACTTCCGGTACCGCTTCCACGAGATCATCCGCCTGTTCGCACGCGAACGGCTCGCCGAGGAGATCGGGGGACAGCAGCGGCAGGAGGCACTGCGCCGCATGTTCGGCGGATGGCTGGCGCTCGCGGAGCGGGCCGGCCGGAAGATCTTCGGTACCGACTACCTGCGCGGTGGGACGATCCGCTGGCAGCCGCCCGAGAGCCATGTCCGGGAACTGCTGGCCGACCCCATGGAGTGGCTGGACCGGGAGCGGGAGAACCTGGGCATCGCCGTGGAGCACGCGGCGCGGACCGGCGAGGACGAGGTCAGCTGGGAACTGGCCGTCAGCCTCGTGTCGTTCTTCGAGGCCCGCGGCTACCTGGACGTGTGGGCCCGGACCCACCGCAAGGCGCTCTCCGCGGTCCGCCAGGCCGGCAACCGGCGCGGGCACGCGGCGGTGCTCGGCTCCCTGGGCACCCTCTACCTCAACAGGCGCCAGCTCGGCGAGTCCCGCGCCGCGCTGACGGAGTCGCAGAAGCTGTTCGAGGAGCTGGCGGACCCCAAGGGCCTTGCCCTGTGCCGGCGCGACCTGGCCTTCCTGGAACGTGTCCAGGGCAACGACGACAAGGCACTGCTCCTCTACGACCAGGCCCGGCGGGACTTCGACCGGGCCGGCGACCACGTGGGCCGGGCCTCCGTGCTGACGCAGAGCGCCGACATCTGGCTGCGGCAGGGCCATACCGGCCGGGTCCTCGCGCAACTGGAGGAGGCGCTGGAGATCTACCGCGGCAGCGGATACCTCGGGGGCCAGGCCCGGGCGTTGCAGCGGGTCGGACAAGTGCACCAGCAGCGCGGGGAGCTGACCAAGGCGGAGCAGATCCTGACCGACGTGCTCGCGATGGTCTCCAGCAGCGGCGACGTGATCGGCGAGGGCCATCTGCTGCACGATCTCGGCCGCGTCAACGTGTCGATGGGCCGGCCCGCGCAGGCCGAGGACTTCTTCACCCGGGCACTGTCCGTTCGTGAGGAGATCCTCGACCACTCCGGTGTCGCGTCGGTCTCCTTGGACCTGGCGGCGCTGCTGCTCCGCGGTGACCGGCGCCGTCAGGCCGACCGCCTGCTGGAAGCGGCGGTCCCGGTCTTCCGGAAGCAGCAGATGGCCCGGGAACTGAAGCGGGCGGAGGAGCTCATGGCCGCCCTCACCGGTCAGTGCGCGGACGGCTGCTGAGCTCGCGGGCTCAGCCCCAGGGGTCGGTGCTGTCGGTGCCGCCGGTGGAGTCGTCGGCGGCTGTGCTCGCGGGCGCGGCCGCCAGGGTCCGGGCGGCGGTGTGGCCGGCCGGGGTGTGACCGGCCTGGGCGTGCGCGCGGCCGGCGGAGAGGCCGAGGGCCAGAGGTACGCAGAGCACGGCGGCGGCGACGGCGGCGAAGGCGGTGGGGAAGGCGCGGTGGGTGAACATCGGGGGTCCTTTCCTCGGTGCGTGTCCGGCGGCAACTTCTGCTCCGAGGCTAGGAACCCGCGTAATCCCGTCCCTATGACGTCGCTATCGCGACGAATTGGCGGCCCGACGGCCGGGTCAGCGCAGGACCGTGCCGGGCCGGTGGGCGGCCTGGGGGAGGCGGTCCGGTTCGGGGAGCCCTTCCCAGTCGCCCTCCGAGGCGACGCACAGCGCGGCCACCGCGGCGGCGCGGGCGAGCGCCTCCTCGGTGGTCAGGCCGGCGAGGAAGCCCGACAGGCAGCCGGCGACGAACGCGTCGCCCGCGCCGACCGGGTCCACGGCCTGGACCGGGACGGCGGCGACCGGGATCGTACGGTCGGCGGTGACGCACACCGCTCCGGCGGCCCCGTCGGTGAGGACGACGGTGCCGGGGCCGTGGGAGAGCAGTTGCTGCCCGGTCTGCGCCGGGGTCAGGTCCGGCCGTCCGGTCACCATCACCGCTTCGTCCACGCTCGCGAACAGCAGGTCCACCAGGGGCAGTACGGCGGTCAGCGCGGCGCGCGCGGTCTCCTTCGACCACAGCCGGGCACGGTGGTTGAGGTCGAAGGAGACGGTGCCGCCGGCCGCGCGGGTGCGGCGCATCGCCTCGTGGGCGGTCGTGCGGGCACTGTCGGACAGGGCCAGGGTGATGCCGGTGGTGTGCAGCACGCGGGTGCGTTCCAGCAGCGGCCCGGGCAGGTCGTCGGGGTGCAGCCGGGAGCCGGCGGAACCGGCGCGGTAGTAGTGCACCCGGCTGTGGCCGGCGGCGGGCCGCTCCTTGAGCATCAGCCCGGTGGGCGCCTCGGGGTCGGTCACGGCGTGGACGAGGAGGTTCTCGCCGCGCAGCCGGTTCAGGACGGTGCGGCCGAGTTCGTCGTCGCCGATGCGGCCGATCCAGGCGGCGCGGTGGCCGAGCCGCGCGGCGCCGATGGCCACGGTCGACTCGGAGCCGGCCACGGACAGGCCGAGCCCGCGGGCGTGCCGCAGCGGGCCGATATGGTCGGGGGTGAGGCTCGCCATGGTCTCGCCGAGCACGGTCAGGTCGGTCCGGTCGGTCCGGTCGGTCGGGTCGGTCGGGTCGGTCGGGTCGGTCGGGCCGGTGGGGCCGGTCATGGCGGTCACGTCGTTCCGGTCGGTCGTGCTGGTCATCGCGCGGCCGCAGCTGCCACGAAGTCCCGTGCACGGGAGGCGAGTTCGGTCAGCGATCCGCCGTCGAGGGCGTCGCCCAGCAGGGGCGAGCCGACCCCGACGGCTACCGCTCCGGCCGCGCGGTAGGCGGCGATCTGCCCGGCGCCGATGCCCCCGGTGGGGACCAGCGGGATCTCCGGGAGCGTGGCGTGCACGTCGGCGGTGTAGGACGGGCCGCCGGCCCGTGCGGCCGGGAAGACCTTGACCGCTGTGGCGCCGGCCCGCCACGCGGTGAGGATCTCCGTCGGGGTCATCGCGCCGGGCAGGGCCGCCAGCCGTGCGTCGCGGGCGGCCCGGACCTGTTCGGGGTCGCAGTGCGGGCTGACGGTGAAGGTCCCCCCGGCGGCCCGTACGGCCTCGACCTCCTCAAGGGTGGTGACGGTGCCCGCGCCGAGGTACACCCCCGCGGGGAGCCGGTCCCCCGTCTCCCGCAGCGCCGCTAGGCACCCGGGGGTGCGTACGGTGACCTCGATCAGCCGAACCCCGGCGCCGGCCAGGACGCTGATCACCTCCGGCAGCCGGGTGCCCCGGGTGGAGCGGAGGATGGCGACCAGGCCGTGCCGCGCCAGAGCCTCGCCGAAGCGCCGGTCGGACCGTTCGGGCGGAGCGGGGAGGGACATCGGAACTCCTCGTGGGGTGGGGCGTTTGACGTGCCGTCAGTAGGTGAACTCCGGGTCGGCGCGCGGCCCGGCCGTCTCCCGTACCCCCAGCACCACGGTGACCAGCGTCAGCAGCCCGGCGAACATCAGGTAGTACGACGGGGCGAGGTCGTACCCGGTCCCGCTGACCAGCCAGGTGGCGACGTAGGGCGCGGTGCCGCCGAAGAGGCTGACCGACACGTTGTACGGGATGGCGATGGCGCCGGTGCGGATCCGCGCGGGGAACAGCTCGGCCATGCTGGCGTTGGCGGCCCCGTCGTACGCGGCAATGGGCAGCCCGAGCAGCACCATCGCGGCGACCGCCAGCACCGCGTTGCCGTAGGACATCAGCAGCAGGCAGGGCCAGGCCAGGGCGATCAGGCCGACCGAGCCGCCGATGAGCAGCGGCTTGCGGCCCACCCGGTCCGACAGCAGCCCCGCGGCGGGGATAAGGAGCGCCACGGCCCCCATGCACACCATCGAGGCGGCGAAGGACTGCGTCCGGCTGAAGTGCATCGTGTCGGTGAGGTAGCTGATCATGAAGGTCTGGAGGATCCAGTGCGCGACGCCCTTGAGGACGATGAGCCCGGCCAGGATCGCCATCGGCCCGGCGGCGGTGCGGAAGGTCTCCCGGACCGGCGACGCGGCGAGCTCGCCGCTCTTCTCGATCCGGACGAACTCCGGGGTGTCGTCGAGCTTCAGCCGGAGGTAGAGCCCGGCCATGCCCAGCGGCAGGGCGATCAGGAACGGGATGCGCCAGGCGAAGGAGGACATCTGGTCGTCGCCGAACCCGAGGGTGAGCAGCAGCGCGGTGCCGGCGCCGGCGACGAAGGCGACGAAGCCGAGGCTGGCGGCGTAACTGGTGTAGTAGCCGCGGCGGTTGCGGGGCGCGTACTCGAACAGCAGGCTCACGGCGCTGGAGGTCTCGCCGCCGGCGGCGAACCCCTGGACGAGCCGGGCGAGGACCAGCAGCCACGGGGCGAGCGTGCCCACGGTGGCGTAGGTGGGCAGCACGCCGACGGCGAACGTGGAGGCGGAGGTGAGGATGACCGTGACGGCCAGGGTGCGGTTGCGGCCGATCCGGTCGCCGAGCGGGCCGAAGTAGAGGCCGCCCAGCGGCCGGACGGCGAAGCCCAGCGCGAAGATGGCGAAGGTCGACAGCAGCGCGGCGGTGTGGTTGCCCTTGGCGAAGAAGTTCCCGGCGATCACGGACGAGAGGGTGCCGTAGATGCCGATGTCGAACCACTCGACGAAGTTGCCGATGCTGCCGGCCACGAGGACTCTGCCGGAGGGAGCGGAGGCGGACGTCCGCGTGCCCGACAAGGGCGCGGCGGCGGTCTGTTGGGACATGGGGACCTCGATGGGGTGCGGGTGGTCACCGCGTGCGGCGGTAACTCCGGGAGGTTCACGAACGGTGGCCGCCCTCTGCCGCGGCCGGTGACGTGGCGGCCGATGCCCGCGGGGCGGGGGCGGGACCCAGGTAGCCGAGGCCGACGCTGACGCTGTCCGCCGCCTCGATGATCCGGCGGCCGAGGTCGGCCTCGCGGTCGTGCAGCGCGATCGCGGACAGGGCACCGGAGACGGAGATCGCGGCGACGACGTCCCCGGTGTGATCGCGTACGGGTGCGGCGATGCAGGCGCGGCCGAGGGCGAGTTCCTCGACCTCGGTGGCCCATCCGCGCTCGGCGACCGCGGCGAGTTCCGCCTCCAGCGCCTCGGGGGTGGTGAGGGTGCGCGGGGTGTACGAGGGGAAGGGGCCGGCGCCGAGCAGCTGCGCGCGCTCCTTCGCCGTCATGCCCAGGGCGAGGCACTTGCCCATCGCGGTGGCGTGCAGCGGGTTGTGCTGGCCCAGCAGCGAGTACGACTTGTGGGCGAGCTGGCCCTCCACGTTCTGGAGGTAGAACAGCTCGCCGCCGCGGCGCACGGCCACGTTCGCGCCGAGCCCCAGCTCCCAGGCGAGGCGCTGGGTGACCGGCCGGGACTGCCGGTAGACGGGGTCGTTGTTCAGGGCGACGCCGGCCATGGAGATCACCGCGGGCCCCAGCTCGTACAGCTGGCTGACCGGGTCGCGGCGCACCAGCTCGGCGGCCTCCAGGGTGGCCAGCAGCCGGGATGTGGTGGACAGGTTGAGGTCGAGCGCCGAGGCGACGTCCGAGACCCGCAGGGCGGGACGCCCGTGGGTGAAGGCCCGGAGGACGGCCGCGGCGCGCTCGACGGTCTGGTTACCGCCTCGTTCGGAACTCATGGCAGAGATGTTAACGCTGCTTGCTCTATTTGCAACCCACGTGCAGAATCCACAGTGCATCGCTCGAAAAATGAAAGGCGCTACGCATGGCGAAGATCACCGAGGTCGTCACGCACGTTCTGAAGCTGTCGGGGCCCCGGGCCTACCTGGGGCGCCTCGACGACGGCGGCGAGCTGACGGCCGAGCGCGGCTACGTCGTCCGCGAGCCCTGGCGCAGCCTGTACTCCGGGCGCTTCGAGACCCTGCTGGTCGAGGTCCGCACCGACGACGGCTGCGTCGGCTGGGGCGAGGCCCTCGCGCCGGTCGGCCCGGAGGTGCCCGCCGCCGTGGTGGACCGGCTGCTCGCCGGGCAACTGGTCGGCCGGGACCCCCGCCGGGTCCGGCCGCTGTGGCAGCGGATGCGTGAACTGATGCGGGAGCGCGGCCACTTGGTGGGTCACCAGGCGGACGCCATGGCCGCCGTGGACATCGCCCTGTGGGACCTGCACGGCAAGCTGACCGGGCTGTCCGTCGCCGAACTGCTGGGCGGCGCCTACCGCGACCAGGTCCCCGCCTACGTCTCCGGCCTGCCGGAACCGACCGACGCGCAGCGGGCCGCCCTCGCCCGTGACTACGAGCGCAAGGGGGCGAGCCTGGTCAAGCTCGCCCTGGGCAAGGGCATCGAGCAGGACCTCGCCACCTTCGACGCCGTCGCCGCCGGCGCCCCGGGGCTGCGGATCGCGGTGGACGCCCACTGGGCCTACCGCCTGGAGGAGGCCGTCACCCTCGGCCGGGAGCTCGACCGGCGCGGCGCGCTGTTCTACGAGGCGCCGCTCGCGCCCGAGGACGTGGCCGGCCACGCCGAACTGGCCACCCGCGTCACCACCCCCGTGGCCGTCGGGGAGGCGCTGCGCAACCGCTACGAGTTCGCCGACTGGCTCGGCCGCCGCGCCCTCAGGCTGGCCCAGCCCGACGTCGCCCGCACCGGCATCACCGAGGCCGCCGTGATCTGCGAACTCGCCTCCGCCGCCCACGTGCCCGTGGCCCCGCACCACTCCGTCGGCCTCGGCGTCGCGCTGGCCGCGGGCATCCAGCTGAGCGCCGCCACGGCCGACTGCCCCTTCTTCGAGTTCCAGGCCGACTCCCTGCCGGTGGCCCAGAGCATCCTGCGCGTTCCGCTCGACGCGACACCGGCCGGATACACGCTTCCCACCGGGCCCGGACTGGGCGTCGAGGTGGACGTGGAGAAGATCACCGCACTGTCCGAGGAGAAGTGACCGCCGTGACCACCCCGCAGAGCCCGCAGGGCCCCCACGACCCGCAGGGCCCCCGCAGCGCCGACAGCCCCGAAGCCGCCCCCGCCGCCCGGCAGCCGCACGGCCTGATACCCATCCTCGCCACGCCCTTCACCGCCGCCGGAGACCTTGACCTGCCCTCCTTGCGCACCCTGGTGGACTTCCAGCTCGCCTCCGGCGTCGACGGGGTCGCAGTCTTCGGCATGGCCAGCGAGGGCTTCGCGCTCACCGGCGCCGAACGCACCGCGATTCTGCGCACGGTCCGTGCCACCGCCGGGCCGGACCTGCCGGTGGTGGCCGGGGTCAACGCCACCAGCACCGTCACCGCGCGCGAACAGGCCGTCCGCGCCGCCGAGGACGGCGCCGACCACCTGATGGTGCTGCCGCCGTTCCTGACCAAGCCCTCCGCGGGCCAGGTCCTCGACTTCTACGCCGAGGTGGCCGCGGCCGCGCCCGTACCGGTCATGATCCAGGACGCGCCCGGCGTCACCGGTGTGGGCATCGGCGTCGACCAGATCACCGCGCTCGCCGCGGAACCGGGCATCACCTCGGTCAAGGTCGAGGTGCCCGCACCGCCCGCCAAGATCGCCGCCGTCACCGCCGCGGTGGGCCGGCGACTCGCCGTACTGGGCGGGCAGAACGCCCAGTACGTCATCGACGAGGCGGACTGCGGAGCGGTCGGCACCATGCCCGCCTGCGAGTTCTCCGACGTGCTGCGCGGGCTGCTGGACGCCCTCGGCGCGGGCGACCGCACCACCGCCCGCGCCGCGTTCCGCCGGCTGCTGCCGCTCATCCACCTCGGCATCCGCGCCGGGCAGGCGTGGGCGGTGCACAAGGAGGTCCTGGTGCGCCGGGGCGTCATCGCCTGCCCCGCCGTACGCCTCCCTGCGGCACCGTTGGACGCGGCCACGCGCCGCGCCCTCGACGAGGTGCTGGCCGAGACCGCGCTCCCCGCGTACCGCCCCGCGGGGTGAGCCCCGCCGCCCGACCGGCCTTCGCCGCGGCCTACGGGTGCGGCTTCTCGCCCCGCGCCAGCATCGCCACGAACTTCCCGATCCGGCGCGCGCGGGTCTCGGGCTTCTTGGCGTCCTGCACCCGGTACAGGATCGCGTAGCGGTTCTGCCGGTCCAGCGTCTCGAAGAACGCCGCCGCGGCCGGGTCGGCGGCCAGCGCCGCCGCGAGGTCGTCCGGCACCGTCGCGGTCCGCGCGCTGTCGTAGGCCGCGTCCCACCGGCCGTCCGCCTTGGCGCGGTCCACCTCGGCCTGTCCCGCCGGCCGCATCCGGCCCTCCGCGATCAGGGCCGCCGCCTTCTCCCGGTTGACCTTGGACCACCTGCTGCGCGGGGTGCGCGGGGTGAACCGCTGCAACCACCACTCGTCGTCCAACCCCGCCTTCCGGCCGTCGATCCAGCCGTAGCAGAGCGCCACCTCGACCGCCTGCGCGTACTCCAGCGCGACGACCCCGGGACCCTTCTTACGCAGCTTCAGCCAGATCCCGGGCGAGTCGCCATGATGCTCGCCGAGCCACGCCCCGAACGCCTCGGCAGAGGCGAACGCCACGATCTCCCCATCCTGAGTCACCCCCGCAGCGAACCACACCTGCCCCCGCCCTTCCCGGCGCCGCCGTACGCACCGGCGCGCGGGAAGGGGGAGTGGCGTCAGGTTCCCTCGGCCATGGCCGCGATGGTCGTGGCCGCCCGGGTGACGACGGAGGCGAGTTCGGGGTCGGTCAGGGCCGGTGAGGCGCCGACCTCGTGTTCGTAGCGGAGCTCGACGTCGACCTTGCCGAACCGCAGCCACGCCCACCAGGTGTCGCACACCTGGTGGTCGTACTCGCCGCACATGTACTGTGCCTGGTCCGCCTGCGGGACCCGTACGCCGATGTCGTCGGGCCGTGCGTTGCCGTTGAGGTACGGCTCCGTCTTCTGGGGCGAGGACCGGGTGAACTGCCGGGCGGCCGCACCGTTGGAGTGGTAGCCGTAGACGACCTCCGCGAAGCCGTCGGTGGAGCGGCCCCAGGTGCGGGTGGCCTCGCCGTCCTCCGAGGGCAGGCGCCCGCTCTGCTGCCACTGCCCCGGCGCGGGCAGGCTCGGCAGCAGCAGGTCCCGCCGGGGACTCGTGGTCCGGTCCCGCAGGAGCACGACGTACCCGCCGTAGAGCGTCGCCAGCACCAGGGCCAGCCCCAGGACGACAGCCGCCGCGATCATGCCGCGTTCTCTGGTCACCATCCGCCCCCTCGGCGTGCGCCGCCCCCCGGCACGCTGTGATGCTAGCGGCGCCCGCCGTCACAGGGGGCTGCTTGATGCCGACGTGACGCGGCCGTTGCAGTCGCCCTGGGGCATGGACTCAGGTCACCGTCAGGCTGTCGATGTTGATGCTGCCGGAGTCGGTGGGGCCCACCGTCAAGGTGATCGGGTCGGTGCCGGCCGGGAGGTCGGTGGGGACGGTGACGGTCGACCAGGTGTCCCAGCTGCCGGTGACCGGCAGTTCCACCTGGTGGGAGGCGCCCCCTGCGGTGAGGGTGATCGTGCGGGTGACGTTCTCCAGCGGCGGGCGCTGGCCTCCCAGGGAGTTGGCGTAGCGGATGGTGACGGTGCGGGGGCCGGCGGCCGGGACATCCACCGCGACGGTGCCGGCGGCCCCGGCGTACCAGCCGGCCACGAAGCCGCTGCCGGTGTAGCCGCCGTGGTCGTTCGCCGGCTGCGCGCCCCCGCTGAGCGCGCCGTCCTCGGCCTCGATGGTGGAGCCCAGCGGCGACGGCGTCACGACCGGGAGGAGGGCGGTGGCGGTCTGCGTGTCCCGTCCGGCCGTGCCGTCCCAGCTGGTGGTGGCGGTGAGCCCGGCGGCCGTGGTCGCCTGTCCCGCTGGCGGGGTGACCGTCCACCGGAGGTCGGCGTGGCCGTCCGCGGCGATGGTGACCGCGGCGGGGTCGCCGCTGACCTGCCAGCCGTCCGGCACGCGCAGGCTGCTCTCCACGTGCCGGGCGTCCGCGCCGCCGACGGAGGTGAGGGCGAGGTGCACGGTGGCGGCCTTGCCGGGCGAGGTGCCGTCCGCCGTCAGCACCCCGGTGAGGTCGGCCGCCTGCGCGCGCGGCACGGAGAGCGAGGCGACCGACGCGGCCACCGCGCCGTCGAACGACAGGCGCACCGCGGTGGCCTCCGTACGGCTCCAGCGCGCCACGAGGTCGCCCAGCGGCGGCACACTGCCCTGGTCCACCTGGTGCCAGGCCGCCCCCGGCCCGTCCTGGACCTCGACGGTGTACGTGTCCGGGCGGGTGGTGCCCCACCGCACGTGGAGGTGGTCGGTCAGGTTGCGGCCGGACAGGGCGACCTGGAGGGAGGAGGACGTGGCCGAAGCCGTCCACGTGGTGGTGTCGTTGCCGTCCACGGCCCCCGCGGGCGGCATCGCGGGTTGCGCGGACTGCGCCGATGCCGCCTGGCAGCGGGCGAGGTCGTCGGTGGCGGCCTGGTCGGGGCGGGCGGTCGGCAGGGTCAGCGGGCGGCCGCGGGTGAGGTGCTTGTCGCCGTCGGGCGTGCCGAGGGTGAGCGCCTTGCCCGACACGAGCGTCACCGTGGTGGTCTTCGCACCGATGTGCACGTCCAGCCGGCTGCCGCGGTACTGGATGCCGGCCAGGGTGATACCGGAGGCGAGCTGCGGCGGAAGGGTGGGCGCCAGCGTGAGGCCGTCGGCGGTCCACCGCATGCCGCCGAAGCCGTACAGGAAGGTCTGGAGGAAGCCGCCGGCTCCGGTGGCGAAGGTGAACGCGGGGCCGGTGCCGCCGCCTTGGAGCGGCACGTCGCCCTGGGTCTCGGCGAACTGGCGGAACGGCCCCTTGATGTAGGGCTGGTAAGAGTTCTCGAACAGTGTGTAGTCCAGGCAGCCGGGCTGCTGGATCTGCGCGGCGACCACCGACTCCACCGAGTTCGTCATGGCCGGCCCGTTGACGTCCGTGACGGGCATGTACCGGTCGAGGTCCGCCGCGGCCGACGACGCGTCGGTGACGTAGCCCAGCGGGTAGCTGAGCATGACCGTGTCGGCCTGCTTGACGGTCTGGTCGGTGTAGCCGGCGTACTCGGGGTGGCTGCCGTCGGCGTCGGTGGGCACGGCGATGCCGTCGGCGATCGCCGTCCACGCCGGGTCCGGGCGCTGGTGCAGTACGGCGGCGGCGGCCGCGGCGTCCCTCAGGGCGAGGACGGCGCCCGCGTTGGTGGTGGCGTTGTCATCGACGTGCTCGTGGTACTCGTCCGGGCCGGTGACGCCGTCGATGTGGTAACTGCCGTCCGCGGCCTTCGTGACCCGGTCGGCCCAGAACGCGGCGACGTCCTTCAGCACCGGGTAGCCGTAGTCCTTCAGCCAGGTGGTGTCCCCGGTGGCCTGGTAGTACTGCCACTGCGCGAGCGCGATGTCGCCTTCCAGGTGGTCCTCGAAGGTGACGCACATCGGGTGGCCGAGGTCGCCGCAGGCGCCGCCGGGACCGTTGTCCCAGGCCCAGATCCCTCCGCCGTAGCCGTTGGCCTTCGCGTTGGCCTCGGCCTGGACCCGGGTGCGCGAGCGGAACATGACGATGGACTCGGCGAGTTCGGGGTGGAGGGCGAGCAGCGAGGGGAACATCCAGGTGTCGGCGTCCCAGAAGATGTCGCCGTTGTAGTCCTGGCTGGTCAGGCCGGCGGGCGGGATGCTCCACGAACTGCCGGCGCGCACGCTGGAGTACAGCGTGTAGAAGGACATGTTGATGTCGGCCTGCAGGTCGCTGTCACCGGCCGCCTCGATGTTGGGCTGCCACAGCGCGGCCCAGTCCGCGTCGTGCCGCGCGACGAGCTTCGACCAGCCCTGGTGGACGGCGGTCTCGACGGTGGCGGCCGCGGTGGCCGCGGGGTCGCCGGGATCGTCGGAGGTCGCTGTGCCGACGTACTTGGTCACGGTGTAGGTGGCGCCCGCGGTGACGGGCATCGTCCAGTTCTCGCCCGCCGTGGCCGTGTCGTCCGACGGCTCCGCGGCGGTACGGGCGGAGACCCTCGTTCCCGGGCCGGCCTGGAGGCGCTGCGTCTCCACCACGCGGGTGCCGTTGCCCGGCGTGGTGAGCCGGACGGTCGCGGTGTCCGCGGAGGTCGCCACGGAACGGGAGGTGGCGCTGACGCCCTGCGCGCCGGCGCCGTCCAGGAGCGCGGACAGGTCCAGGTTCCCGGTCCACCGCGGGGTGACGGTGAGGCGGACCTGCCCGAGGTGCTCGAGCGAGCGGTTGGCGAGCACCTCGACGCGTACGCCGGTGGCCTTGCCGTCCTCGGGC
The DNA here is from genome assembly GCF_057708105.1 of Actinacidiphila sp. bgisy144. NCBI lineage: Bacteria > Bacillati > Actinomycetota > Actinomycetes > Kitasatosporales > Streptomycetaceae > Actinacidiphila > Actinacidiphila sp. bgisy144. Next base: position 42,534 of record NZ_JBYIRM010000008.1, read on the forward strand.
GTCCAGGTCAGCGAGGTGTCGACGGAGCCGTGCGCGAGGTCCAGGCGCTGCCGGTAGTCGCTGATCTGCTCCTGCGGCGCGGCGGCGTCCAGGGTGTGCCCGTCCACGCCGAGGGCCATGGTGCTCCAGGTGGGGAGCGAGACCATGTACTCCATGTCGGGCACCGCGGAGGTCAGGCCCTTGTTGTAGAGGCCGGCGACCATGGAGGTGGTCAGCCGCTGCTTGGGCTGCTGGTCCAACTGGTAGCCGGACGGCCCGAGACCGCCCTCGTAGCCCTGCCCGACGGCGGGCAGCCGCTCGGCGAGGTAGCCGTTGCCGACGAAGGGCATCGTGGTGATGTCCTGGGCGGTGTAGGAGCTGCTGGTCAGCGTCCACGGGTCGGCGGCGGCCGCGGAGCCGGGGGACTGCCCCGCCTGAGCCCGCGCCTGAGCCTGAGCCTGCGCCTGGCCGGCCGCGGCGGCCGTGCCGGCGGTGCCCGCCGTGACGATCAGCGCGGCGGCGATCGCCACCGCACGGCCTGCTCTGCGCATCACCGTTGTTCCTTCCGTCGGGTGGAGGGGCGCCGTCCGTGGGTGGTCGGACGCCGTGCGCGGGGCGGGCCGGCCACCGCGTGGCCGGCCCGCCCCGGATCGCCCGTGGGCGTGGGGCAGTCGGGTGGCCGTCAGGTCTGCGGGTGGTACTGCCCGGCCACGTCCGCGGCCGTCAGCGCCCGGTTCCACACCTGGACCTGGTCGATGGCGCCGGGCCACGGGTCGCTGGTGTGCCCGCCGGAGAACGCGCGCCCGATGGCCAGCGGGCCGTTCGCGGCGGCCCCGGTGGCCTGGTTCCACACGGTGGTCTGCGCGACGCCGTCCACGTAGAGGGTGTAGGTGCCGGCGTCGGCGTCGTGGACGCCCACCAGCTGGTACCAGCGGCCGGTCTGCGGCTCCTGGTCCGACAGCGCGCGGCCGCCGCTGGTGGAGAACGCGAACCGGTGGTCGGCCGAGGAGTACTGGAGGTAGAAGCCGCTGCTGGTGGTGCCGTCCTGGCTGACGGCGGTGGCGAAGCCGCCGGAGGAGTCCAGGCGTACCCAGGCGGAGACGGTGAAGTTGCCGGCGGTGTCCAGGACCGGTGCGGCGGTCTGGGCGTACTGGTCGGAGCCGTCGAGTTGCAGGGCGGTGCCGGAGACGCCGGACACCCAGGCCGGGGCGCCGGTGAGGGTGGCGTCGTGCGAGCCGGAGCTGTCGTGGGCGGTGCTGCCGCTTCCCTCGTCGAGGGTCCAGGTGCCGACCGGGTCCTGGCGGCCGGCCGGGTAGGCGACGCGGAGGTTCTGCAGCCGGTGGGTCGACTGCCGTGTGCCGCCCGCGGGCCGGTAGGTGGCGGTGGCGGTGAGCGCCGCGGCGCTGCCGGGGTCGGCGGTCGGGGGAGCGTGCAGGGTGTAGGTCCACACCGCGGAGGCGCCCGGGCGGATCGCGCCGGAGGGACGCGTGGCCGGGTCGGCCGACCAGCCCGGGGGCAGGCCGAGTTCGACCTGGGCGGAGGTGAGCGGCCGCTGGGTCGTGTTGCGCACGGTGACGCTGATCGGCGTGGACGCGGTGGCGGTGACCAGGCCGCTCTGGTTGGCGGGCCCGACGCTGAGGGCGGCGTCGGGGCTGGAGGGCGTCCACGACTGGAACTCGGTGACGCCGACGAAGGCGCCGGGCGGGTCGGTGAACACCAGCCGTACCTTGCTGGTGGTCAGCTGCGGGAAGGTGACGCGGTTGGTGCCGTTGCCCACCGGCTGGGCGGGGCTGTGCACCTGGCCGGGCACGTCCTTCCACGCGGAGCCGTCCCAGAACTGGAGGCGGTAGCCGGCCGCCGGCCGGACCCCGCCGCCGTCGTCGTAGCCGGACCAGCGGATGTCGCTGACGGGTGTGGGGGCGCCGAAGTCGACGCCGTAGAAGTCGCTGCTGTTCGGGGAGGCGTAGTTCGTCCAGCGGGTGTCCTCGGGCACCTCGTCGTACCAGGTCTTGCCGTCCAGGGCGTTCCAGGCGTTGTCGTTCTGCCAGGTGTAGGAGGCGATGGGCTGGGGGTAGCCGGTGCGCAGCGGGTTGGCGGCGTCGTCGACCAGGCCGCCGGCGGGGGCGGTGACGGTGCCGCCGACCCGCACGGTGGTGTCGCGGAGCGTCGCCGAGCGCTGTACGAGCCTGCCGTCGACGTACAGGCTCAGGCCGGCGCCCTGGTGGTAGTGGCTGCCGTCGCGGTCCCACAGCACGGTGACGTTGTGGCCGTGGTAGGGCACGTTCTCGGCGGCGAAGTGGTCCCAGGAGGCGGGGACCAGCGGCTGGACCTTCAGCGTGTCGCCCTGCTGGGGACGCAGGCCGATCAGCCCGGACAGCACCAGGTCGTCGTAGGTGGAGTGGTTGTAGTCCTCGCTGTGGTCGGCGCCGTCGTAGATCCAGGCGTCCGTGTCGGGGTCGTGGGCCTCGGCGACGTACGGCGTGCCGTCCTTGGTCTGGGTCCTGGCGTAGGTGGCCAGCGCCGCGGCGTAGTCGCCCTTGGCGATCGACGCCTGCGCGGGGTAGTCGTCGAGCAGGTCGGCCAGCCCGGTCAGGGTCTGCGACGTGGCGAAGGGCCAACTCGGGCCGTCCCAGCGGCAGCACGTGCCGGCGTCCTTCATGAAGTACGGGCTGCGGCGCTCGGCCGTGGTCGGCCCGTAGGCGCCGGCGAAGCCCTGGGGGTCGAGCAGTTGCGACCACGCGCCGGCGTCGGACGGCTGGGCGGCGCCGAACATCCAGGGCAGGTAGCCGATCTCCTCGCGGGTGCCGGACAGCTGGTGGTCCGGATTGCCGTCGCGCGCCATCGTGTAGTAGAAGCCGCGGCTGGGGTCCCACAGCCACTTCTGCATCGCCGACTTGAGCTTCGCGGCCCGCCCGGCGTACTCCCGGGCGAGCGCGCTGTCGCCGGCCAGCCGCGCGATCTCGCTGATCGCCTCCGCGTCGCCGTACTGGTACGAGTTGAGCGTCGGCCGGTAGCCCGCGCCGCCGTGGTAGGGGTCGCCGGAGGCGTAGGAGGACGCGGAGTACTCCATCGCGTCCCACACCGGCACCGACCAGTACAGGCCGAGGCTCGCGTCGAACTGCTCGTCCCAGCCGCGGTACTGGCGGACCAGCGCCGGCAGCAGCGAGGTGACCTCGGTGTAGTCGCCGGTCACCTCGGCCTGCTGGTAGGCGGCGGTGGCCAGCCACACGCTGTACTCGTGCGCCCAGTCGGTGGTGTCGGCGTTGACGTCGTCGGTCGCCGGCTTGGCGCCCGCGCCGGGCCCGGTCAGCCAGAACCGGATGTAGTCGTCGTCGTACGTCTGGTCCCTGACCCAGCGGCCCTCGGTGATCTGGTGGCCGGCGGCCGCGTCGATCGCCTGGTAGGGCGCGGCGTAGCCGCAGCAGTCGAGGAACTCCGTGGAGATCCAGCCGTCCTGCGGGTCGGTGTAGCGCAGGTGCTCCTTGTAGGTGCGCCAGCGGTAGTAGTAGACGCTCTGCATGGTGGCGTCCGGCAGGTCGACGAACGGGATGTTCGACTCGTACCAGTCCGGGTCGGCGAAGCCGGACAGGTAGGACGCGTCGTCCAGGATGTGCGTTCCGGCGCCGACCGCGGAGGCCGGGGTGCCGGGGCCGGCGGCGGGGCTGCTGCCGGGGCCGGCGGCGGGGCTGTCGTACGCGCCGGCCGCGCGGGCCGGTGACGCCGGGCTGACCAGCGCGAGCAGGACGAGGGCCGCCAGGGCGGCGGTGAAGGCGAGCCAACGGCCCCTCGGCGCTCCGATCGATCGCGGCCCGCGCCTGCCCGAGGACACCACTGCTGGGACCATCTGACGGTCCTTTCGTCATCGCCCTACAACGATGTAACGCACAGATTCCGCCACCGGCACACAGGAACCGTCAAGGGTTGCGGCAGGAGTTGATGCAAAGCGCCTTTGCCGACGGGCGGTCATGACCCGTACGTGTGCAGCTCATCGCTGTGACGCCGGCAGGCAGGCTCCGGAGGCTTTCCGCGGGCGCGGGGCGGCCCGAGGGCGTGAGGGGGCGCCGCCCGGGGGAGCGGGAAGCCCTGGGGGGCCGCGGATTTACATCGTTAGAGAAGCCTGCGCGGCGCGCTGAAGGGGCCGCGCGCGATCGGGGCATGGGGGCAGAAAAGGGGCCCGACCGCGTCGCCGCCCCGGGCCCCTGGATCTTCCTGTCGGTAGTCGCCGGCCGCGCGCTCAGGCGGTCGGCGGGAGCGGGGACCACACGCCGAACCACTGCTCGGCGCCGTACTCCTCGAACCGCTCCACCTCGGTGAACCCCAGCTTCGTCGCCACGCGCAGCGAGGCGCCGTTGGCGATCTGGGTGGACAGCACCACCGGCTCGCCGGGACGCGCGTCGGAGAACCAGCCGAGTGCCGCCGCGCCAGCCTCGGCGGCGTATCCGCGCCCCCATGCCTGCGGCAGGAACATGTAGCCGAGTTCGGCCTCGCCGGCATCCGGACGGACATGGCCCGGGCGTTCCGCGTCACGCGGGTCGAGCGTGATCATGCCGATCATGGCGCCGTCGAGTTCGACGACGAAGACGCCGAATCGCCGCCCGGGCACCTCTGGCATCGCCCGGTCGAGCTGCTCCCGCGGTTGCGCGCCACCGATGTAGGTGCCCACCTCCGGTGAGGAGAACAGTTCGACGAACGCCGCACGGTCGCGGGCCTCGGACGCGCGGAGCACCAGGCGTTCGGTCTTGATCGGGGCAGGCGGCCATGCGGCGAGTTCGGTCTCACTCATGGTCGGCAACCTATCGCACAGAGCCGGACCGGGGACCCCGGTTCGGTTCCACCGGCTGGACGACGGTCTCCGGCGGGTTCCGCCTGCGGACCGAGTCTCCTGACGGATGCCAGTACGGCACGAAGCACCGATAAGCGAACCTCTGGTGCAGAGATAGGAGATCGACTACCGCGCTCAAGCGCATTGCGCAGGCGAACGACAGGAGTTGACGAGAGTATGTCGCTCACCTTGACCGAGCGATTCCTGCGGGGGCTGGAACTATCCCCTGACCGTCCGGCGGTACGGGTCGGCTCGGACGTCGTCACCTATCGAGAGGCGCACGAAACGGCCTTGCGCTGGGCGGGTTCACTCATCGCGCAGGGCGCTCCCCGGTCGGTGGGGGTGCTGGCGGGCAAGAGCACGACGGCCTACACGGGCTTGCTGGCGGCCCTGTACGCGGGTGCCACCGTCGTTCCGCTGCAGCCCGGCTTCCCCGCCGAGCTCCTCCGCCGGATGATCGAACTGTCCGGGCTGGACACGCTGATCGTCGACGACCGCGGCCTGGCGGTCCTCCCGGAGATCAGCGATCAGCAGGCGCCTCCACGCGTCCTCGACACCGGCGGATTCGCCGGCCGGTTTCCGACGATCCCGATGCTTGAGCGTCCCGGACTCTCGGCACCGGTGAAAGCGGCTCCTTCGGACCGGGCGTACATCCTGTTCACATCTGGTTCGACCGGGGTCCCGAAGGGCGCTTCCCTGACCCACGGCGGTTTCGCGCACTACTTCGACCTCCTCGACCGGCGGTGCGACTTCGGGCCTGATGACGTCTTCTCACAGACCTTCGACCTCAATTTCGACTGCGGAATTCACGACGTGTTCTCGGCATGGGGCGCGGGCGCGACGGCGCAGGCGGTGCCGCCGTCGGCGTATCGGGACCTCCCTGGGTTCCTCGCCGAGCACGGGGTGACGGTGTGGTACTCCACGCCGAGCGCCATCTGGATGGCCCGGGAGATGGGCGGGCTGGAACCGGGCGCACTCGCCGGCCTGAGGTGGTCGTTCTTCGCGGGCGAGGCGCTGCGCTGCCAGGACGCCGCGGACTGGCAGGCGGCGGCGCCGCGAGCCAACGTGGAGAACCTCTACGGACCCACCGAGTTCTCCATCAACATCACTTGGCACCGCTGGTCGGGCGAGGAGTCGCAGCTGGCCGGCGCCAACGGCACAGTGCCGATCGGGAAGGTGCACGAAGGCCACGACTTCCGCCTTGTGACCGAGCAGGGCGAAGAGTCGTCCGTGGAGGGCGAACTGTGGGTCACTGGTCCACAGATGGCGACCGGGTATCTCGACCCGGCCGACGAGGAAGGCCGGTTCGTCGAGTTCGACGGCCGGCGCTGGTACCGCATGGGTGACCGGGTGCGCGCCAGTCCCGGCGGTGAACTCACCTACATCGGGCGCATGGACTCGCAGGTCAAGGTGCACGGGTGGCGTGTCGAGCTGGCGGAGGTCGACCATGTCGTCCGCCAGTGCGACGGAGTGGGCAACGCGGTCACGGTCAGCCGGCCCGCGGAGTTCGGAACGGAACTGGTGGTGTTCTACACCGGCGACAAGGTGCCGGAGACCTCGCTGGCCGAAGGGGTGCGCGCGGTGCTGCCGGACACCGTCGCTCCGCGCCGATACGTCCACCTGGACGGCTTTCCGCTGAACTCCAACCGGAAGGTGGACCGGCTCACGCTGCGGAAGTGGGCCGCGGAGTTGCCCTGAGCCGCTCAGGGCGAGCACTTGGTACGACCCGAAGCCAGACGACAGCCCGTGACAGGTCCAAGGGAAGGCAGCCGTGGTCAACTCGTCCGGAACCGCAACGGAACATTCCGCGCTCACCAGCGTCCTGCCCCGGTGGCCGTCGGCCGACCCGTCCCGGGAGACCGGGTGGCAGACGTACGAACTCGCGATTCCCGCCGAGGTCCGTCACGCACTGTCGGGAAGGGACCGGCAGTGCGCGGCGCTGGCGGCGGCGTACGCGAAGGTGGCCTCGGTCCTGACCGGGGAACGGAGCGTTTCTGTCGGCTACCGCTCGGCCGGCTGCGACGAGCCGCGTCTGCTGAGGATGACGGTTCCGGCGGGCTCCTGGCTCGACCTGATCGGGCAGGCGGATCAGGCGCTGCGGGAGTCCGACGGTGCCCCTTCGGGCCCGCGGCCTTCCGGAAACCTCGCCGCGGATCTCGAAGCCGTCCTCGACGTCACCGGTTGGACCGGAGACGGGAGTACCGGGAGCGAGCACGGCGATCCGGCTCTGCTGTGGAGTTTCTCCACGGCGGCGGACTCAGCGCGCCTCCGGCTGAGGTATCGAGCGGACTGCTACGGCGAAGAGTGCGTCGCGCGCTACGCGGGCTACTACCTGCGCGCTCTCGACCTGCTGCTCCGTGACCCCCTTGCCGGACACGGCGATCACAGCCTCGTATCGCCGGGTGAACTGGACGTCCAGCTACGTGAGTTCGCCGGGCCCGTGGTCGCTCTGCCGGCACAGCGGTTTCACCGGCTCTTCGCCGAGCAGGCCGCGCGGACCCCCGGTGCGCTGGCGGTCAGGGACGGGGATCGGTCGTGCACCTACGCGGAGCTCGACCGGCTGGCCAACCGCATCGCGAACTGCCTGCTGGCCGGCGGTCTGACGGCGGAGAACGTGGTGGCCGTGAACCTGCGGCGGTCGGTCGAATGGGTTGCGGCGATCATCGGGGTGATGCGGGCCGGGGGCGCGTACCTGCCGGTCGATCCGCAGTGGCCCGCCGACCGGCTGCGGGTGGTTCTCAAGCAGGCGGAAGCGCGGGTCGTGCTCGTCGACGAGGAGAGCGAGTCCCTCACTACGGTCGTCACCGAGTCCCTGGGCGATGCCGCGCGGGTCCTGACCATCGGCACCGCCGCGGCCGAACCGGCCGAAAGTGATCCCGGGATCGCCGTGGCCGCGGACCAACTCGCGTACATCTACTTCACGTCCGGCTCCACCGGGGACCCGAAGGGGGCCATGTGTGAGCACGCCGGGATGGTGAACCACCTCCTGGCGAAGCTGGAGGACCTGGAGATCGGCTCCGGGGACATGCTCGTGCAGAGCGCGCCCGCCACGTTCGACATCTCGTTGTGGCAGGCGATCGCACCGCTTCTCGTGGGGGCGGCGACGACCGTGGTCTCCGCCGAGACGGTGCGGGACATCGACGACTTCATCGCGACGGCCGAGCGCGTGGGCGCCACCGTGATCCAGGTCGTTCCGTCCTACCTGGAGATGCTCACGGCACGCCTGTCGGAGATCGAGCCCGCGCGCAGGCTGCCGGCGGTACGGCACGTGGTCGTCACGGGGGAGGCCCTGAAGAAGGGCATCGTGGAACGGTGGTTCGAGTTCTGCGACATTCCGTTGACGAACGCGTACGGGGCGACCGAGGCATCGGACGACACCACCCACCATGTGATGCGGCGGCCGCCGGCGTCGGCGTCCGTGCCCGTCGGGAAGCCGGTGCGCAATGTGCAGGTACTGATCGTCGACGAGAACCTCCAGGTGGTGCCCATGGGCGCACCGGGGGAGATCGCGTTCGCCGGAGTCTGCGTCGGCCGGGGCTATGCGAACGACGACAGGCGAACGAGGGCGGCCTTCGTCGAGAGCCGAACCGAGCCGGGGCTGAGGCTGTACCGAACCGGTGACTACGGGCGGTGGCGGCAGGACGGTGTCCTGGACTTCCTGGGCCGCCGCGACGAGCAGATCAAGATCCGCGGGGTGCGGGTCGAACTCGGTGAGATCGAGAACGCGATGCTGCGCATCGAGGGCGTGCGCGATGCCGCGGTGGTCGTCAGACGAGGCGCTGACGCCGACACCGGACTGGTCGGCTACTACACCGCGGCGTCCCCCATCGAGACCGAGCTGATCCGCGAAAGCCTCGCGGAGGCGCTGCCCGCGTACATGATCCCGCCGCACATCCAGCGCCTGCCCAGCATGCCGCTCACGGACAACTCGAAGATCGACAAGAAGGCCCTGGCGAACGAGCTGGGCCACTCCCCGGTGGCGCGATCCGAGGCTGTCCCGCCTCGGACGCAGACGGAGCAGATGCTGGCCGGCCTGTGGGAGGAACTGCTCGGTCTGCCGGCTTCGAGCGTCGGCCGGAACGACGACTTCTTCGCGCGAGGGGGCAGCTCGCTGTCGGCGATCCGGCTTGTCGTCAAGCTCGGAAAACAGGTGTCGCTGCTCGATGTCGCCCGCACTCCGGTGCTGTCCGACCTCGCGGCGACGGTCGACAGCAGACGGGCCCTTTGAGTAAGGGCGCCGACCGAGGGAGGACGACAGGATGCCGGATCACGATCAGGCTCAGGATCAGCGAGGAAAGCTCCTACGGGCGCTGGAGTACCGTCAGGTGTTCGACGATCGGCTGGAGCGGATCGAGCGGCAGACGTCCTTCGACGCGGACTACGCGGTGGAGACCGCACAGAACGTCGAACTGTGGGATCTCCCGGAGGCGGATCTGATGCCGGTGGGGCGGAACGCCAGGTACTCGCCGACGCCGGTCCGTACGGTGCGCAACGCGCTCGGCCGGTGCGGCGTCAGGCATGAGGAAGTGACGTTCGTCGACGTCGGCTCCGGAAAGGGCCGGGTCCTGCTGCTGGCGGCCGAGTTGCCGTTCCGCCGGATCGTCGGCGTGGAGGCGTCGGAGACGCTGTGCGGCATCGCCGCGAGCAACGTGCGGAAGGCCGCGGAGAACCGCGACGGCTTCGACCGGATCGAGATCGTGCACGCCGACGCGACCACCTACGACATTCCGGATGACGGGGGGCTCTTCTACTTCTACGAACCCTTCTCCGTCGAGGTGGCCCTGACGTTCCTGGAGAGGGTCGAGGACTCGATCCGCAGCCACCCCCGTCGCGTGGTCCTCTGCTTCACCGGCAGGGGACAGCCGGACGGGCAGGGGACCGAGCTGGAGAAGACCCCGGTCGCCGCGGCCGCCGCGGAGATCCGGGACGGGTGGCGGCTGGTCGAGGTCGTTCCCTCGCCGGACGCGGAATTCTACGACTCCTTCCTCTACGAGTACGTGGACACCGCGCACCTGCCCGGAGACGGGGTGTGAGACGAACAGGGGGCCGCCCGGTGACCGGGCGGCCCCGCCGTCTCACCGCGCGCCGGCCGAACGCAGCGATCGCCCCGCCTCCCGGTACCGGCTGCTGACCTTCTGCCGGGAGAGGGTCGCGAGCACGCAGTCCCCGGGGGCCCGTTCGGCCGCACCCAGGTCCAGGGCCAGGCGGCGGTGGTCGCGGCTGTACCTGTCCTCGAGGCGCCGGATCGCCCTTCGGAGGTCGTCCGCGTCGTCGTGGAGTTCCACCAGCCCCCGCGACTGAAGCCACGTACTCCCGCCGCGGAACTTTGTGACGGACAGGGCGGCCGCGGGACTGCGGCGCAGGGCCTCGCAGTCGCGCCTGTCGACGAGGAACGAGATGCGGGTCTCGCCGCGGACGTCGATCACGTCGAACCCGAGCTGGCGACAGCGCAGGAGACCGGAGCGGTCGAAGCACGCGAGGTGGCCGTAGGTGGCGTTCAGCGGCCGGTACCCGGGATGCCCGGAGTGGCGCACCACGCCGAGAACGGCCAGCTCGTCGCCGGCACCATACGGAGCCGACCCGTCCGTGTCGCGCGCGTCAAGCGTCCGGAAGTCCTCGTGCCGGTTCGCTGCGGACCACCGCGGGGGACGGGTTCCGCCGTACCTCGGCGCCAGTCTCCGGATGTAAGGGGCGGTCCGAAACACGGGTACGTCGCCGAGGTCGTTGCGGACGCGGTAGGCCAGCACCTCCAGCCGGAGCCGCTCGTTGCCTTCACGCCGATCCCAGCTCGTGTAGTTGCCGTCCGTGTGTTCGCTGATTCCCGGCTTGCTGTACAGGGCGGCCAGAGCGCGGATGACAGTGCGTTCGGGGTCCGGTGACTGTTGCACGAAGCCGCCCACTTCGTAGCAGAGCGGGCTGCCGATGCCGGCCGGTACGGACAGCGCGACCATCGGGTCCAGGGCGGTGGCCCTCGCCTTGATCCTGTTCTCCACGGTGCTCATGACCACGTTCCCACCGGCGGCGGTGGCCCAGAGCGGCGTGACGCTCACGCCTCCCAGTCCGGTGTGGACGGCCAGATGCGCGTAGGGGCGATCAGGACTGGGCAGATGGGTGGACCGTCCGAAGGGCGGTTCGAGGATCGAGCATTCCTCCGTGGTGAGCGGAAGGCCCGGCACCTGGTCGATCAGGGCGGAAGTCCTCCGCGCGCGCTGCTTGATCTCCTCCCGGGCAGCTCGGGCCAGGGCAAGACCGTCTCCTGACAGCCCCCGTCGCTGCGCGGCATCCGAGAACAGCCGCGCCCATTCGACGGCGGGCGCCCGACCGAGTTCACCGGTCGCGTCCCGATCACCCTGATGCACGTGTACGCCCTCCTTGAGACGCCGGACGGGCCCCCCGACCCGCTCTGTCGGGGGCGCGTTGTCCCGGGTGCGCGGCCGTCCTGGTCAGCCGAGCCAGGACAGGAAGTGTGTGAGCTCTTCACGCAGCTGACCGGTGGAAGGCCGCTCCACCGTGATCTCGGTCCTAGCTTGCTCGCCGGCAGGTGACGTCCGGTAGACGTTCGTGAAGTCGGTCTCGGCGGGCTGCTGCAGGACGATAGAGGCGGCGGCCCTGCCGGCCGATCGCGAGATGCAGTGCAGCACCTGGTGATCGATGTGGTAGACCGTGCCGGCCGGCAGGAGGGCCGAGAACACGTTGCGGAGCCGTTCCCTGCCCTGGGCCTCCAAGGAGAAGGCCTGCCCGGCCCCTACCGGAAGGTACTTGAAGTGGTGGTACTCGTCTCCGGGGCCGATGGTGAACTCCTGGGCGAAGTACTCCCCCGCCACCAGGGCGGTCGTGAAGTCCCAGCGGTGGGAGTGGATGTCCTCCGTGATCGTCCCCGAGGCGTCCGGCTGCGGGTGCCAGACGTGGAGGCGCAGTTTCCACGGGTTCTTGTCGCCGGACAGCAGCACGACTTTCAGGAAGTTGTTCGCGTGGTAGTACGAGCGGGCGGCGATCTCGGCGAGGGCTTGGCCGTCAGCGATGACCTGGCCGATCAGGGATCGCAGTTCCCCCGGGTCGGCGAGGCGGCGGACCACCGACTCCGAGCCCTGGAAGGTGTTGCCGGAAGCGCTGCCGACGACCAGTTCCAGGTGATCCTTTATCTCCTGCAGAGTCGCCTCTGGCACAACCTGCACCATGACCTGTTTCTCCTTCTGTGGATGCTGGCGATCAGCGGATCGATGGATGGGGGAAAGCGTTGCCGGCGCGACGGCCTGCCTCCGCTCCTGGGACGGACGAACCGGTGCTCCCGGGCGTTACCGGCCGAGGGCGATCAGGAATTCGGGGGACCCCTCGAAGGCGGACCGGCCCTGGGCCATGAGGATGTTGTCGACGATCAGCAGGTCCCCCCGACGCCATGGGACGCCGATCCTCACCGCGTCGTAGGCGTGGTGCACGGCCGCCAGATCCTCCTCGGACAGCGGCGAGCCGTCGCCGAAGAAAGTGTTCATCGGGAGGTGCTCCCCGAAGGCGTTGGCCATGATCACGCGCTCGGTCGGGTCCAGGCTGCCGGCGTTCAGGAAAGCGATCTGGTTGAACCAGCACTCCTCCCCGGTGACCGGATGGCGGAGGACGCCAGGCCGGTGCCGCACGGTGTGCAGCGTGCCGTCGGGGAGCCACGCGGAATCGATCCCCGCGGTCTGGAAGAGATCATCGAGCGCGCCACGATCCGTCACGGAGAACGCCTCCGGCCATGAGATGCCGAACCCCTCGTGGAAGACCCGGGTCATCGTCCAACCGCCCGTCCGTACCCGGTCGGCGAGCTGGGCCGGCAGGTGATCGGCCACTCGGCGGGCGTCACTGAGGTGGGTCCGCCCGTCGCCGTCGGGCGGGGTGACGCACGCGGTGAGCACCACGGAGGGGAACTCCCTGCTGAAGGAGCTCTCCTGGAAGGGGCAGATGATCCTGTCCTGCGGCCAGCTGATGGGGGAGAGGATGCCGTCGCCCCGGTCGCTCCGGTGGTTGAAGGACTCGGTGGGGGTGAACGGCTCGATCCCCAGGGAACCGCGCGCCTCGGCCAGACCGTCCCGGTCATCCACCGGCAGGCCGTGGATGACCACCGCCCCGTGCTTCAGCATCCGGTCACGAACGGTCCCTGCCATGTCACGCAGCCACGAGAACGGTGCGTCGCTCGGGGCGTCGAAGGAAGGCAGGGACAGCTCCTCCCGCAGTGCCGGGGTCGTCTCGCTCACTTGGCTCCTCCTAGCGACGTGCCTCAGCCGCGGTGTCCACGGCCGCACCGATCTTCTGGAGCATCTCCGCCGTCTCGTCGGTGGTGATCGTCAAAGGAGGCGCGATCCGGACCACACCGCGCTCGTGGCGCATCATGACGCCGGCCCGGGCCGAAGCCGTCGCGATGGCGGCCGCGGACTCGGGAGAGTCGGCCTCGATGGCGACGACCAGTCCGAGACCGCGGACATCGGTGATCACCGGGCTCGGTTCGAGCTGCCGTAGGCCGTCCAGCAGCGTGGCGCCCTGAGCCGCGGAGTTCTCCACGAGCTTCTCGTCGGCCATGACGTCCAGCACCGCGTTCGCGACGGCGCTCGCGACGGCGTGGCCGCCTGTCGTGTGCCCGTACCGCAGCCCCTGGGCGACGGGTTCCCGGACGAACGACTCCTTGATCGGCGACGTGACGGTCACCGCGGCCAGCGGAAGGTACCCGCCGCTGATGCCCTTGCTCATCGTGACGATGTCCGGGGTGATCCCGTCGTGTTCGAATCCGAACATCCGACCGGTACGGCCGAATCCGCAGAACACCTCGTCGAGGATGAGCAGCGCTCCGTGCTCGTCGCACAACCGGCGCAGCCTGGCGAGGAATCCCGCGGGAAGTACCACGCAGCCGCCGAGGCCCAGCAGCGGCTCGACCATGACCGCCGCGGCCGGCGGGCCGGCCTCGAGCGCCCGGGCGAAGAGCGCGATCAGCTCGTCCGCTCCTTCCTCGGTGCGCACCGCCCGGGGCGAGGCGGGCAGGGAGACGTGGTCGATGGGGAAGGGCGGGGTCCATTCGCTGACGGTGAAGGGCAGGCCGGACAGCTGCTGGGCCAGAAAGGTGCTGCCGTGGTAGGCCGCCTCGAACGTGATCACCCGGTTGCGGCTCTCGCCGAGGTTGCGCCAGTACTGCAACGCGATCCTGAGCGCCGCCTCGGTGGCCTCCGAACCGCTGTTGAGCAGACACGTCTCGTTGAGCTCGCCCGGCAGGATCTCGGCCAGCCGCGCGGTCAGCGTCTCGGCGGGATCGTGGCTCGACACCATGGGGTCGTAGTGGACGAGCTGCTGGAACTGCCGGGTCGCGGCCTCCACCAGCCGCGGATGCCCGTGTCCGCAGGACGCGTTCAGGACACCGGAGATTCCGTCGAGGTACCAGGTGCCTCCCGCGTCGCGGACGCGATTGCCCTGCGCCTCCACGATCCGCATCGAGTCGGCCTGCTGGGTGATCGGCGTCCAAGGCCGCCACAGTGCACTTTTTGACCGGGAATTCAGCATGCCTTGCTTCTCCAGGGTATGGATCGTCGGGTTGTCAGGAGGTGCGCTCGGGAGAGCGCGACAGGGCTGTGGTGAGCCAGTGGCGCCAGCGGGCACCGAATGCCTGGGCTCCGTAGCCGGCGCTCTGCTCGTCGATGAGCAGCCGGAGCCCGAGCTCCTCGTCGTGGACCGTCGCGCCGGCCAGGACCACGGGCCCCTGGGGCCCTCGACCGCGGCTGGGTGCGGTCTCGACGGCCGGGACACCGGCGATCACCACTGTGCGCTCCGTGGCGCGCTGGTAGCTGAGCTGCGCTGTGACGGCGCCGGAGAACGCGGACCTCAGCCCGACGACCGTGCTGAACGGCACGTCCGCGTGGTCGAGTTCCCCGTACCATCCCCGGAGGAACCCGGCTGCGTCGGCCGGTGCCTGCCGCGCTCCGGCCGCGCCCAGCGAGATGACGGTGTTCATGAAGCAGCCGACAACGTCGGTGTACGCGGGGTTCCGGCCGCCCCAGGGGTAGCCGATGACGGTCGGTCCGGGCTGCGAGACGTCACGCAGTGCGCGGTGGATCGAGAAGAGGACGTAGGGGAACAGGGAACCGCGAAAGGAACGGGGGATGGCGACGCCGGGGATCTTCTCGATGGGAACGACCCGGGTGGGTTTCGGCCTCAGCCGGGGGAATTCGCCGGCCGCGTCGAGGCGTTCCCGCCAGAACGCGACCCCGGGCCCGGCCGCGGCAGCGGCTTCAGCGGCCATCCGGTCGTGGACCGCCGCCTGATAGCGCGCGTGCTGCCCTGCGTCCGGCGTCGAGGGAGCAGCCAGTTGCCGCCTGATGAGCACCATCGAATGTTCGTCGACCAGGGCGTGGTCGAAAATGAGAAGAAGGGTGTCGGCCTCCGGCGAGCGCAGGAGGCGGGCAGCCATGGCGGCGCCGTCCAGCGAGACTTCGAATGCCTCGATCTGTTCCGTCACACCCGCGGAAACCGCTTCCCCTCCCGCTACGGTGAGTTCGGCGAAGTCGCACTCGGCCGCATGCCGCTCCTGGTACGCGCCGCCCCGGGAGAACCGGATACGGTAGGACAGCGCCGGGGTCCGGAGCAGCAACGACTGCACAACCTGCTGCACATCCGAGGTGGACAGGCCGGCAGGCGGTGTGCGGAACATCAAGGTGACCGTGGAACGCCGTCCCGAGCGCTCCGCCTGGAGCCCGAAAGCGAGTTGTGCGTTCAACAGGGGAATCCGGTTCGCCATTCGGTCCCCCGTTTCGGCCGTGATTCGTGATTCTCCGGCCGCGGCGGGCCGGTCGGCGAGCGTGCCGATATGAGACAGGCGGGTGGAGAAAGCCGGGCGCCGCGCATCAACCCGGTTCAACCCGAGCACAGCTTGCCAGGGTGACGGCTCGTCGAAGTCCTAACAAATATCAGGACCGACGCCATCACCTGCTTTGAACATGACATGCTAGGTTGACGGCCGTGACGAATGTAGCGGACGATTTGCAGGACGCCGGGGCGAAGACCGATCGCCCGAACCTGTGGCGGCAGCGGGATTTCATGCTGCTGTGGGGCGGTCAGACCGTCAGTGTGATGGGTTCGGCGGTTACCCAGGTCGCTCTTCCGCTCGTGGCGGTCGTCGTGCTCAAGGCGAGCACGTTCCAGGTCGGCCTGTTGACCGCCGCCACCACTGCCGCGTTCGCACTGATCGCGCTGCCGGCGGGCGCGCTCGTGGACCGCGGTTCCAAGCGTTCCATCATGGTCGCCTGCGACCTCCTGCGCCTGCTGCTCATCGGCTCGCTCCCGCTGGCCGCCGCCCTGGACGGCCTGACGATGGCGCAGCTCTATCTCGTCGCGCTCGCCGCCGGCGTGTGCACGGTGTTCTTCGACGTCTCCTACCAGAGCTATCTGCCCTCACTGGTGCGCACCGACCAACTGATGGACGCCAACAGCAAGCTGGGAACCACCGGTGCCTTCTCGCAGATGGCCGGTCCCAGCCTGGGCGGCGGCCTGGTCGCGGCATTCGGAGCGGCGGGCGCCTTGACGGCCGATGCCATCTCCTACCTGGTCTCGGTCGGCTCCCTCTTCGCGATCGGCAAGGGTGAGGAACCGCCGCGTCCGAGGCGGACCGACCAGACGCTGCGCCGTCAGATCGCCGAGGGCCTGCGGTTCATCGTCACCGACAAGATTCTCCGCAGGATCGTCGCCTGCACCGGCACCGGCAACCTCTTCAGCAGCATGAACACGGCGCTGATGATGGTCTTCCTCGTCCGGGTGCTGCACGTGCGGCCCGGTTTCGTCGGACTGATCATGGCGGGCGGTTCCATCGGCGGAATCGTCGGCGGCACGTTCGCCGGCCGGTTGGCCAAGCGGATCGGATCGGCCCGGATCATCTGGGTGTCCGTGCTGGTGTTCGCCGCGCCGCAGGTCGTTGCCGCGGCGGCCTGGCGCGGTTGGGGGGTACTGCTTGTCCCGGTGGGCTGGGGCGCCGGCTACTTCGCGATGATGGTCTACAACATCGCGCAGCTCAGCTACCGGCAGTCGGTGACACCTCCTGACCTGATGGGGCGGATGAACGCGGCCGTCCGATGGGTCGTCTGGGGCACGATGCCCATCGGCGGCATCCTCGGCGGACTGCTGGGCACGGCGATCGGGGTGCGCCCCTCGCTGTGGGTCTCCGTCATCGGTGTGTGGGCATCCGGCTGGCTCGTGTTCTTCTCTCCGCTCCGCCGGATGCGCGACATCCCCCGCCCCGATCCGGAGGCCGATCCCGTCGTGTCGTGACGGTACGTCAGGACCGTTCCGGGGGCCCGGCCCGCACACGGCCCGGGGCGGCTGTTGCCATGGAAACAGATTGTGGGGACTGCACATGGGCGACATCCACTTCACCTCGGCCATCGCGGACTTCGACCGTCAGCAGTTCGATGCGCTCGACAGGACGGCCGGCTTCGCCTCCTCGTACAGCCGGCTTCTTCAGAAGGAGCGGGATGCCAGGTGGTCCAGCCGCTACCTCGAGTGGACCGACGGGTCCCGGCTGCGAGCGGCGATACCGGTCTACCGGTCCCGTATGAAGGCGTGGCCCGACCCGGGTTACGACCCGCGCTCATGGGGGCTGCCGGATGGAGCCGGTGACGGGTGCTCGCCCGAGGCCACCCTGATGGTCGGCGGATGCGGAGACCGGCGCACCGGCCTCCATGTCGATCCGGACGCGACCCCAGGCCAGTTGCACGGCCTTCTGATCGAACTCGCCCGGCTCGCCGCGGAGGAGGAGCGGTGCCTGGCGTTCCCCTACGTGTACACCGAAGCCCGGAACGTCCTGGCCGCCGCGAGCCACGATCGCATCGTCTGGACCGGACTGGGGCGTGAGGCACACATGTTCGGCCTGTCCGACCCCCGGTGGGAGAGCGGACTCCCGTCGAAGGTGCGGAACACGATCCACCGGGACCGGCGCAAGATCGCCGCGGTACCCATGGCGGTGAGTCGGGCGCGTTGGGACGAGGTCAGCGCGTGGGCGGCCGAACTGATCTCGCTGCACTACGCCGGCAAGGGGACTTCGGAAAGGCCCGAGTTCGTGGATCTGCGGTACTCCGAACTGCAGGAGAATCCCGACATCGACCTCTTCGTGTTCACCGCCCAGTCGTCCGGTATCCGCGGCGTGCAGACGATTGTCGCCTGGGAGGACGAATTGGAGGTGTACGACGTCGGATTGGACGGAGAGGAGGGCGGCGAGCGCTTCGCACTGTACGTCAACCTGCTCTTCCAGTTGCCGTTCGCGTACGCGCGCGCCCGGGGGATCGACCATGTCCGCCTGGGCGCCAAGGCCGAGACGCCGAAGGCGGCTCGCGGAGCGGTCTTCCAGGACTACCACGGCGGCGTCCTGAGCGCGGTGGAAACCAGGCGGTTCGCCCGTGGAGAGGCATAGACCGACGCGCGAGCAGATCCCTGCGGAAGCTTCCGGACACCCTAGAACCGGGGGAGACATCCCATGTGCAATGCCGTGACCGCCGACGAGCAGCGGGCATATCTGGACGACGCGATCTCCCTGCCCGACCTGTTCCGCCGGGTCGCGGCACTGCGCGGTGCCGCTGAGGCGTTGCGCGACAACGGACGAACGCTGAGCTACCGGGAACTCGACCTGGTATCGGATCGACTCGCGGCTGAACTCGTGGCGGAGGGGGTACGCGTGGGCGACCGCGTGGGGATTCTCCTGCACCGCTCGGTCGAGATCCCGGTTTCCATCCTCGCCGTTCTGAAGGCGGGAGCGGCCTATGTGCCGCTCGAACCGTCCTACCCGGCCGAGCGTCTGCGCTATCTGACAGGTGACGCCGGGATCAAGCTGGTCATCGGTGACGCCGAGCACGTGGCGTCCTGCGGACTCACCGAAGTGCGCGTGGTCGCTCCGGACACCGGGCGGAAGGAGCCGCTCCCGCCACCGCGGATCGAGCTCGATGGCAGCGAACTGGCGTACATCATCTACACGTCCGGTTCGACCGGCACCCCGAAGGGCTGCATGATCGCACACGCCGGTGTGCTCGAACTGCTCCGCAGCGAGATGCCGGTGCTCGGCCTGGGCAGCAGGCACCGTGTCACGCTCTCCCACCCGTTCATCTTCGACGGGTCCGTCAACGAGCTCTGGCTCGCGCTGGCTTCCGGAGGGACGGCGATCGTGGTGCCGTCCCCGGTGGCTCTGTCGGTGCCCGACTTCGTCGAGTTGCTCCGCCGGGAGGAGGTGACCCTGATCTCCCAGGTCCCCACGGCCTTCGGGGCACTTGCCTACTGCTACGAGGAGGCCGGCAGGCCCCGACTCGCCCTGCGCTACGTGGTGCTCGGCGGCGAGAGCGTTGATCTCGGCGTGATCTCGGCCTTTGCGGACACCTATCGGGGTACTCCGCCGACGGTCGTGAACGTCTACGGTCCGACCGAGGTGACGTGCGTCGCCACCTGCCGGGTGCTCAGCCGGGCGGACCTCGGGGGTGCGGTGCGCTCGCCGATCGGCACGGCGCTGCCGCACCTGGTGGTGGAGGTACGCGGTGAGGGGATGGAACTGCTCCCTGACGGCGAGGTCGGAGAACTGGTGGTGGCCGGGTCCTCGGTCGCGATCGGGTACCTGGGCCGGCCCGAGCTGACAGCCGAGCGCTTCGTCGTCCTGGACACCCCGACGGGGCGGCGCCGCTACTACCGGACCGGGGATCTGGCCAGGCGGCTCGCGGACGGCTCCTTCGACTACGTCGGCCGCAACGACCAGCAGGTCAAGGTCCGGGGCGCCCGCGTCGAGCCCGGTGAGGTGGAGTCGTTCCTGCGGGCCCACGCACTGGTCAAGGACGCCGCGGCCGCCGTGGTCACCAGTCCGGCCGGCACCCAGTTCTTCGTCGCATGCGTCGTGCTCGCCGATCAGCGCGCGGACGGACCCGAGGCGGTGCTGCGGCGGCACATGCGCGAAAACGTGCCGGGCTTCATGCTGCCGGACCGGTACCACTTCGTCCCCGCGCTGCCGCTGACGGCCTCGGGGAAGCTGGACCGCCGTGCGCTGCGGGACATGGCGATGCCACGCCGCACCGCACGTCCGTGAACGGCGGTCCACGGGACCTCGAACGCCCGCTCCACCTCCCCGGCCCGGCAACAGCCCGCAGAGGATGCGCCCATGAACCACACGCCCCTGACGATCGCGACGTGGAACATCGGGGGAGGCATCCTCGGGGAGTCCCACCAGCGCGGTGCGGAGCCCTCACTCGACTACTACGCGGGAGTCCTGGCGGCCCACCGGCCCGACGTGGTCTGCCTGCAGGAGGCCCACGACTACCACGGACGCCGGGAAGGCCAGGCACAGTACCTGGCGAGGCGGGCCGGATACGGCTACTCGGTGTCGTTCCCGACGAGCGGCTCCCACATGGCGGAGCGGGCGTCCCTGGCGCTCGGAATCGTGTCCCGCTTCCCCATCCAGGACGCCGTGTACAAGCAGTTCCCCAATCCCGGGCTGAAGGGCGCCGGCCCGAACGGGGAGCGCTGGAAACTGCACGACAAGGGTTATGTCGTCGGGCAGGTGGATCTGGGCGGCCGCACGCTCGGACTGGTCAACGGGCACTGCTTCCCGCTGCACCACTTCGGTGTGAGCCCCACCGATCCCACGTTCGCGCCGATGTGGGCAATGCTCGCGGCGGACCTGGTGGCGCTCGGCGAGGCCGGTCCGGCGCTGGCGGCTCTCGACCTGAATGACGCGCGGGTGGGTGACCTGCTGGCCGAGGCGCTGTGTCCCGGGCGCTACCTCAGCGCCTTCGACCGCACTCCCACAACGCCGGCGAACCGGCAGAAGGACCACATCCTGTACGGCCAGGCGGTACGGCTGCTCACCACCACCGTGACGCCGACCGAGTCCGACCATTCCTACTGCCAGGCGCGTTTCCTGGTGTGAGCCCCGAACGGGCCGGACCGGGCGGCGTACGCGCCACCCGGCCGACCCGTTCATGGTTCACCGTGCCTCGCGCACCACGTCCGCCACGATCCCCAGGGCCGCGTCGACATCCTTCGGGCCGAGGCCGCGATGCGTGACGGCTCTGATCCGGCCGTGGCCGAACTCGCCCATCGCCAGCCCCCGTTCACGGGCGCCACGAAGGAAGCGGTCGTCGTCCAGCCCCTCGGCCGTCACCCGGAACAGGATGATGTTCGTCTCCACCGAACCGGGGTCGACGTCGATCCCGTCCACCTCCGCCAGACCCGCGGCCAACCTTGCCGCACCCGCGTGGTCCTCGGCCAGCCGGTCGACCATCGAGTCCAGCGCGACCAGACCGGCCGCCGCGAAGACACCGCCCTGCCGCATGCCGCCGCCGAGCATCTTGCGCACCCGCCGCGCCTTCGCGACGAAGTCGGCCTCGCCCGCCAGGATCGAGCCGATCGGCGCCGACAGGCCCTTGGACAGGCAGAACTGGACGGAGTCGGCGTGGGCGGCGATGCGGTCGGCGGGCACGCCCGATGCCACGGCGGCGTTGAAGATCCTGGCGCCGTCCATGTGCACGGGGACGCCGCGGGCGTCGGCGAAGCGGCGGACCTCGGCGAGGTACGTCCCGCTCAGTACCCGGCCCCCCATCCGGTTGTGGGTGTTCTCCACGCAGACGAGCCCCGGCAACGCGAACTGCGGATCGTCCGGATCGGGTGGAAAGCCGGCGGCCAGGTCGTCCAGGGCGAGAGTGCCGTCCGGCTGCGTCGCGATCGGCTCGTACACGACACCGCCGCAGACGCTCGCACCGCCGGCTTCGTACAGGTAGATGTCGCTCTCGTCGCCGACGAGGGCCTTCCCGCCGCGCGGCACGTGCACCAGCAGGGCGGCGAGGTTCGCCATCGTCCCGCTGGGCATCAGGCACGCTGCCGGCTTGCCGACAGCGGTCGCGGCCGCTTCTTCCAGCCGGTTGACGGTCGGGTCCTCGCCGTACACGTCGTCCCCGAGGACCGCCTCGGCCATCGCCGCCACCATCTGCTCGGTGGGCAGGGTGAACGTGTCGCTTCTCATTTCGATCATGTCAGCTGATCCTTGGTGGTGTAGTCGTCGGCCAACTTGACGGTGACGCGGTCCAGTGCCGCATCGAGCACCTCGTCGAGCTGGGGTCCGGAGCCGGCCGAGGCGATGACGTAGCCGATCCGGTCGTAGGCGTCGGTGGCGGGCTTGACCGGGTCGCCCGGCCGGCGCGAGATCTGGATCTCGGCGACACCGGCCAGTTGCCGAGCCTGCTCGACGCCCTCCACACCCGCCAGCCGTCCCTGCGCGGAGCTCGTGAGGAAGGCGACACCGGCCGGGTGCGGCGTCCCCGCCGGCAGTTGGACATCCATCCCGGCGGCCGCGCGCAGCTGCTGGGTCAGCAGGTCGGGCCCGCCGGCCAGCCGGATCAGCTCGGGAATCATGCCGCCGGCGAGCCGGGCGTTGATCTCGATGACCACCGGTCCCGCGGCGGTCAGGCGCAGTTCCGTGTGGCAGGCGCCGTGGCGCAGCCCCATTGCCTCGATGGCCGCCCGTACCACCCGCTCCACCTCGCACGCCGCGGCCTCGTCCAGCGGTGCCGGGAAGGTGTGCCGCAGTTCGACGAACGACGGCGGGGCGGACACCGTCTTGCGGGTGATGCCCACGACGTGGAGCGAGCCGTCAGCGAAGATCGTCTCCACGCTGTACTCCGGCCCCTGGACGAACTCCTCGACGAGCACCTCCTGCGGGACGGCCTGCTCGCGCACGTTGTGCGTGATCGAGAGGATTTTCGCGGCGTGTTCCTGGGCCTGCTCGAGGGAGGCGCACAGCAGCACCCCTGTGGACGCCGAATCCGAGACCGGTTTGACAACGCAGGGCAGGCCGGTGGCCTCGACCGCCCCGCGCACGTCGGCCGCGCGCGTCACCGGCACCGAGACCGGCTGGGGCAGGCCCGCCTCCGTCAGCAGCCGGCGCGTCGCCGACTTGCGGCGGCATGCGGCGACGGCCTCGGGCGGATTGCCGGGAAGGCCGAGGGATGCGGCCAGCCCGGTGGCGGCCTCCAGGTAGAACTCGCTGGTGGTCGTGATGCCGGCCACGTCGTCGGGAGACAGGTGGGCGCGTACGGCCGCCGCCAGCGCGTCCGCGCTGTTGGTGTCGCACCGGATGATCGCGCAGTCGGCCTCTCCGATGCCGGGGTACCGGCTCGGCCGGTTGGTGACCATCACCGGCTCCAGACCGAGGTGCCTGGCGCGTGAGAGGGCGAGCATCCCGGTGCCCGTGGTGTTCGACTCGACGAACACCAGCCGCCTGCGCGGGGTGGACGGCACCTGAGCCCACGCCCAGCTTTCGGTCTCGGTGCCGTAACGCACCTGCAACGGCTCGCCGCGGACCGGGAGTTCCGCGAAGCCCGCCTGCTCCCAGTAGCGGTCGTCGTAGATCGAGTCCACATAGCGGTCGCCCCGGTCCGGGAGGATGCCGACGACACGCGTGCCGGGAGCGACGGTCGCGGCCAGATGCCTGAGCACCTGGTAGACCGAACCCGAGGAGTTCCCGGCGAAGATGCCTTCGGCCCGCGCGAGTTCACGGGTCGCGGCGAACGCCTCCCGGTCATTCAGCCAGTGGACCTCGTCGATCTCGGCGTAGTCGAGGTTGCCCGGGATCAGGCTGTTGCCGATGCCGCTCTGCTTGCGTCCCGGTCTGTCCGGCTGGCCGAACAGCACGCTGCCGACCGCGTCGACTCCGATCACCCGCAGCGGATCGGTCGTGCCTGCGGACTTCAGGGCCCGGCGAAGGGCCCGAGCCGTGCCGCACAGCGAGCCGCCGCTGCCGACTGCGCCGACGAGCACGTCGATCCGGCCCAGATCGGCCACCAGTTCCTCGGCCAGCGCGGTGTAGGCGAGCGGGTTCTGCGGGTTGGAGTACTGCCGCGGCCAGAACGCCCCCGGGTACTCCTGCCGCAGAGCGGCAAGCCGCTCCAGCCGGGCGCTCTGCCAGCCATTCGCGGTCATCGCCTCGACGACGTGCACGGAGCAGCCCAGGGCCTTGAGCTTTGCGAGGGTGATGGCGTCGATGCGGGGGTCGGTCACGATGTGGACCGGGTGGCCGAGGATGTTCCCCACCAGGGCGAGCCCCAGCGCCATCGTGCCCGACGAGCTCTCGATGATCGGCGCCCCGGGAGCGAGCACTCCGTTCTCCCGCGCTTCGCGCACGACCTGACGGGCGACCCGGTCCTTCATCGCGAAGAGGTTCTGCAGTTCGAGCTTGGCAGCCACGGTGACGTCCGCGCGGGCCACTCGCAGCCGAACGACGGGGGTGTGGCCGACCGCGTCGACAAGGTCATCGAAGATCATTGCGTGGTCCGTTTCCTGTCGGCTCGAAACTCAAGGTCTGGTAGCAGAGAACCCGTTCGCTGTGCACGAGCTGACCGCACCGGTTGATGGCCTCGGCCAGTCGGGTCCGAAAGCCCGGGACGTCGTGCGGGAGCATCAGCCCGATCGTCGATCCGCTGTGCGCGGTGACCACACCGACCCCGCCGATCTCGGCGCTGAGAGCGGTCATCGCGTTCAGGGTCCGCTTGTGGCACAGACGCTGGTTGAGGTGGGCGCTGCGGGTGGCCACCCGGCCGATCGCGGCGGCGTCACCAGCCCGTACGGCGGTCCGCACCTCGTCCAGCAGATGTGCGTAGGTGTCCCGTTCCGAGGCCGTGAAGTTCTTGGGAATCCGGTTGAACGCGACCGTGTCCACGGTGCCGCCCTCGTCGATGCCGACGATCGTCATGGGAGGCGGGGCACCCAACCGGGCCAGGAGCGCGACGTTGCGGTGCTCGAACGCCACGACCCCCGGGTACATGACGCCGTCGGTCGGTTCGATCCCGCGTAGCAGGTCCTCGATGTCCTGCGGTGGCAGATCGACGCCCAGCGAACTCGCCACCGCCCGCGCGGTCGCCACGAGGTCGGCTGAGGAACTCGCCAGGCCCTTCCCCTCCGGCAGCGAGCCGGTCAGCCTGAGCGCCCCCCCGCCGCCCCCGTAGCGCGCGAGCACGGCTTCGGCGACTCTGCGCGCCTTCGACTTGGTCTCCGGGACGACTTCGATGCCCTCGTGTGTGCTCTCGTACGTGAACATGGCCGTGGCCCACCTCGCGATGGGAAGAGTGACCAGGAAGTCGGGCCCGCCGGGCAGCGCGCCCTGCAACAGTTCCCCGAAGGTGCCGAAGGCCGAGCTGACCGCGACGGACCGGGAGGGCGGCCGGTGGTGGTCCGACGGCCGTATGACGAGTCGCCGACCCGTCATACGGCTCCCTCGGCCGCGCGCCGCAGGGCGTCATCGGTGGCGGCGATCGCGCTTTGCACCGTGACCCTGCGCGCGTTCCACTGCTCCGCCAGCGCGTCGAGCCGTTCTCGCTGCGCGGCCAGCACCAGCTTCACGGAGGCGGGGCTCGCCGAGCCCGCGGACACCTTCGCGCGCAACTGCGCGTCCACGTCCAGGGAGTTCGTCAGGTAGGAGCCCGGGTCCTCCAGCGGATGGTCCGCCTCCCGTGCCGCTGCGCCGAGGGCTTCCGGGTCGCTGATCCCGGCCTTTCCCGCTCCCTTCGCCAGTACGGCGGAGACGTACCGGCCGGCGATGACCTGGGCGGTCCGCCACGGGATGCCGGCCCGCAGTGTCAGCTCGTTGGCAAGACTGAAGCCGCCGAAGTGGTCCTCTTCGCAGACGGCGCGCATCCTGTCGGTGCGCCACTGCAACCTGTCGAGGACCAGGTGGAATCCGGCGAGCACCGCGCGGACGGTGTGGAACATGGTGCCCGTGTGCAGGCCGGCCTCCTTGGAGACCTCCACCATGTTGCTGTAGGGCGTGTTCCGCTGGCCGGTGGCGAAGTCGACGTAGAAGGCGGTCAGGTGGCCGGTGCGGCCGCGCAGACGTTCCAGGAGCGGGTAGTTCTTCTTCTGCGGCATGGCCGCTGAGATGCCGGCAAGCTCGTCCGGCAGCTCGACCAGGCCGTACGCGCTGGAAGACCAGGCCATCAGGTCGGTCAGGATGCGGCTGAAGCCCACGCCCGCCGAGGCGATGTCGGATGCGACGTCGAGCAGCCACTCCCGTGAGGCGACCGCGGTCAGGGCGTGCCGAACCGGGCCGGCGCAGCCGATCGCCTGCGCCAACCAATCCCGGTCCCAGGCCAGTTCCTGGCCGGCCATCGGGCCGGCGCCGAGCGGCGAGAGGTTGATCCGGTCATAGGTGCCGAGCATCCTGGCCGAGACGTGCAGCACATGCTCCACCACGGCGCTGAGATAGAAGCCCGGAGTGATGATCTGCGCGGACTGCAGATGCGTGTAGCCGGGCATCGGGGAGGTGATGTCGCGGCCTGCCCGCTCGTGCGCGACCTCGGCCAACTCGCCGAGCATGGAGGCGATTCCGCTCACCTGCTCACGGCCGTACAGCAACTGGGCGCAGGCCTGGAGGTCGTTGCGGCTCCGGTCCACGTGCCAGGCCGGTACGGGCTCCGGAAGTGCCTTGGCGACCTGGGATTCCATCGCC
The DNA here is from genome assembly GCF_057708105.1 of Actinacidiphila sp. bgisy144. Taxonomy (NCBI): domain Bacteria; kingdom Bacillati; phylum Actinomycetota; class Actinomycetes; order Kitasatosporales; family Streptomycetaceae; genus Actinacidiphila; species Actinacidiphila sp. bgisy144. The sequence goes on from NZ_JBYIRM010000008.1 coordinate 68,804, forward strand.
AGCGCGATGTCGGACAGGGCCGCGTCGGCGCCGGCGGTGAGCTGCTCGGCGGTCAACCCGTCAAGCGCCTGCGCCAGCCGGCCGACCTGCACGGCCGACAGTACCCCGAGGCGGTGGTACTCGCGCAGGAGCGCCTTCTCGATCAGTACGTACCAGCGCAGCAGGTTGGCGACCTCGTGCCGGAACTGCGGCTCGAGGAACTCCTGCCTGATGAAATCGTCCGGCGTCGCAGCGAGCCGACCGGTCAGCTTCAACGGATGTCGCCCTCCTCCATGGCCGCGATGGTCGCGGTGACGAGATCTGCCGCCGCAGCGGGGTGGCTGCGGACGAGATAGCGGCCCGCGTCCGCGAACCGCGTGGTTCGGGCAGCGGGCAGTACCGAGGCGCAGCGTGCCGCCGAGTCCCCCTCGCCCGGCGCCCGCGGGACGATGACGACGGTCGCGGGCAGGTCGAGGGTTTTGGTGCATGCGGCGAGGCAGCGCTCCGCCTCGCCGAGGTCGTGCCAGTAGGCGCGCTCGATCAGCTTGCTGCGGGGGGAGCGCCACTGGTCCACGTCGATGAGGGCGCCCGAGGTGCGCAGCCAGGCGCCGACGTCCTCCGACCCGACGGGGGCCGACGCGCCGTCCGCGGCTTCCCGTTCGGCTGCCGTGGCCAGGAACAGGTGCAGCGGGGGAGCCCCGGCGCTCTGCAGCGCCCGGGCCGTCGCCAGCGCGAGCGCCGCACCGGCCCCATGGCCCCACAGCGCCACGGGGAGGTCGACGCGGTCCAGGACCTCCCGGCTCAACCTCTCGGCGAGGCCGTCGAATCCGGCCAACCGGTCGTGTGGCCGCGTGACGTCGTGGCCGGGCAGTTCCACCGCGTACACCGCCACGTCCGACCCGGACAGCGCCTGCGCCAGTGCCCCGAAGTTCAGCGCGTTGCCGGCCTCGTACGGGACGCACACCAGAGCCACAGCCGCGTCTTCGGGCACCGCAAGGGCCTGCAGGAGCGAAGAGCCGGCCGGGCGGGGGCCGTCGGCCGCGGCCGCCAGGTCGGCCAGTACCGGGTTCGCCATCAGGTCCACCAGCGAGACCAGCCCGCCGAGTTGTACGACGAGCCGGACTCCTTCCAGAGATCCGCCGCCCCGTTCGAAGAAGTCGTCCTTGCGGCCGACCTCGTCGAGCGCCAGGCCCAGCACCTCCGCCCACGCGGTGGCGATGCGCCGCTCGGTGGCGGTCCGCGGAGGCATGAGGGCGTTGCCGCCGGCGAGGTTGGTCTCCAGATCCGCCAGCTCCCGCTTGTCCACCTTGCCGTTGTCGGTGAGCGGGAGTTCGGTCAGCCAGCGCAGGGTGGGCGGGACGAACCGGGCCGGCAGCGTCCCGGCCAGCACTTCATGAACCTCCGGTATCGGCGCCGCAGCGGTGTAGAAGCCGGCCAGGCGCCTGCCCGCGGCGTCCGGGACGACGATCACGCAGGCTGTTCGGACTCCGGGCACCTGCAGGAGCCGGGCCTCGATCGCGCCGACCTCGACAGGGACGCCGCCGGTCTCCATCTGCTCGTCCCGCCGACCGACGAATCTGAGCCGTCCGTCGGGCAGCCAGTGCCCGAAGTCCCCGGTGCGGTAGCGGCGCAGTCCGGGACGGGCCGGATCGTCGCCGAACGCCTGAGCGGTCCGCCGCGGATCGTTGAGGTAGCCCCGGCCGACGCAGACGCCGGAGAAGGTGATCTCACCGACGGCGCTTCCCTCCACCGGCAGCCCGTCCGCGCCGACCACGTCGACGAAGACGTTGTCGATCGGCCTGCCGACGGTGACTTGGTCGTGGTCCGCCATGCTGCGGATGACCTCGTGCATGGTGTCGTCCGATGCCTCGGTGGCGCCGTAGGCGTTGACGACCGGAATCTCGGGGCACTGGGCGAACCAGCGGGTGAGTACCTGCCGGCTGACGGCCTCACCGGTGACGCCGAGCATGCGCAGGGAGGCCGGCACCCGGTCCCCACCCTCGAGTCGGGTGACGATCACGTCCAGGTAGGTAGGGACAACCTGCAGCACGTCGACCTTCTCCGCAGCCAGCAGTGCGAAGAGCGCGGAGACGTCCAGCATGAGCTCGGGGTCGATGATCACGGTGCTGCCGCCGACGACGAGCGGCGCGAGCGCCTGCCAGAGCGAGATGTCGAAGCACTGGGACGCGTTCTGGGCGACGACCGCACCCGGGCCCAGCGCGAACGTGTCGGCCTTCGCCAGGAGGTGGTTGAGCATTCCGGCGTGCTCGCACGCGGCTGCCTTGGGCGCCCCGGTGGACCCGGAGGTGAAGTAGACGTAGGCGAGCGTCCCGGTCCGGATGCGAACCGGCCGTGCGTCGACCGCCGATGCGGGCACCAGCGCAAGCGTGGGAACCGCCGCGGCCTCGACCGGACGTGCCGATGCCTCGTCCTCGACCAGGGCCAGCTGAGTGCCGCTGCGGCGCAGCATGTCGGCGACGCGCTCGTCGGGGTAGGCCGGGTCGATGGGCAGGTACACCCCGCCTGCCTTGAAGACTCCCAGGATCGCGGCCAGCCAGTGAAGTGAGCGCTGGCTCATGACTGCCACGACGCCTTCGGGCCGCAGGCCGGCCGCCAGCAGCGTCCCGGCCACCCGGTTCGCCGCGGCGTCGAGCTCTGCGTAGGTCCAGCGGGTCCCGCGGTGTACGGCGGCGGTGGCCGACGGGGCGCTGCGCGCGCAGTCCTCGAAGAGCTCGTGCGCGCGGCGGTCAGGAAGCGGCCGCATCGGCCCGGCGCCGCGCGGCTGTCCGCCGCGGCCCGCCTCGAGCTGCTCCGGCACAACGCCAGCCTTTCTGGCAGAACGCACTGGCGGTTCGGATTCCAGGGCGTGACTGACCCGAAGAGTGGAATGCGGGCACCGTGCCGCTCGAATCGTTTCGCCGGGACGGTCAATGGCCGCCGGCCGCGCGGCGAAACGCGGTCCGGCGGCATTGGCGCTTTGTGGACGCCAGGCTAGGGACCGGCCGGAGCCGTTCGTACTGGCAGATATCAGTACCGGACCGACGCCTGTGTGCCTGCATACTCGCCCCCAGTCGTATCGACAAGGAGACCTGGTGTTCCCGCTCAGCGCTCAACAGCAGATCGTCTGGCTACAGCACCAGACGGTTCCTGACAGCCGCGCTTACTACAGTTCCGCGGTGGTCAATTTCCACGGACGGGTCGATTCTGCGGTACTCCGGAAGTCTGTCGTCGACGCGGTCGGCCGGCACGATGCGATGCGGCTGCGGATATGCGATCTGGACTCTCCGGTGCCGCACCAGGAAATCGTGGAGCAGGTCAGTCTGGACATTCCTGAGTACGATCTTCGTGGCGTCGAGGAAAGCGAGGGGCGCCGGGCGGAGTTGCTGCACCAGCAGATGCACACCGAGTTCGACCTACAGGCGGCGCCGCTGGCCCGCTGGATGATGGTCCGATTGGCGGACGACCACTGGCAGCTCTTCATGACCGAGCACCACCTGGTCCATGACGGCAGGTCCACCGTGGCGTTCCTCCGCGATGTGCTCGCGCAGTACGCGGCAGAGGAATCGGGCGGGTCCTTCCTCCCGGTCGGTGCTCCGTCGTACCAGGAATACGTAGCGCACATCACCTCCGACGAGTACCGCGAGGCGGTCGCCGCTTCCGTCGAGTGGTGGACCGAGAACCTCAAGGACGCCGCGTTCCTTGTGGAGTTCCCCGAACTGGCCGAGCAGCGGTCGGAGTTGTTCGACTACCGTGGCGGGCAGTACCGGCAGTCGCTCCCCGCCGACCTCATGGCCGAGGTGCGGACCGCCGCCCAGCGGGGCGGCCACACGGTCTTCTCCGCCATGCTGGCGGTCTACGCCGAACTCTGCCGCCGCTACTCGGGTCAGCACGACCTGGTCATCGGCATGCCGATGGCCAACTGTCCGGCACGGTTCGAGAACACGGTCGGCATGATGGTCAACACGGTGCCGGTCCGACTGGTGATAGACCCCAGCGCCCCGTGCAGCGAGGTGGGCGTGGACGCTCTGGCCGCGATCTTCGAGGCCGTCGATCACGAATCGGCGCCGGTGCAGGACCTGGTGAAGGCGCTCGGGCTCAGCGGCAAGGGGCTGGACAACCCCCTGTTCAACGTCACCTTCGGCATGCACGACCGGCCCTTCCCGGCGGTGGACGTGCCCGGCCTCACGGTCGACATGCAGGTCGCCCTGAGCACGCGGAGCGCTCGTTTCGACCTCAGCGTCTTCGTCACGCCCGGTGCCGTGCTCCACGGTGACGAGGGCGAGTACGGCTATGAACTGTCCTGGGACTACTCGACGCAGCGGTTCGACTCCGACGACGTGGAGCTGATCGCCACCGGATTCGAGACCCTGCTTCGCGCCTACGCCGCGAACCCGCTGGAGCCGATCGGTTCCCTGGCCCTGGCCGAGGTCGCGCCGTCCCCGCGCGCGGCGCAGACCGCACCCGAAGTCCGCGACGCGGTCGAGGAGGCCGCGCCGGCGACCCCGCCCCGCCCGGCTGCCGGCCAGGAGGATCGCGCGGACTCGCCGTGGCTCGTGGCGTTCCGCGACATCCTGGAGCGCGACGACATCGACGAGCAGACCGACTTCTTCCAGGCCGGTGGCTACTCCTTGCTCGTCCCCAAGCTCCTGTCGCGCTACGCGTCGCTCTCGGGCTGGCGGCCCCCGACGAGCTTGGTCTTCGAGTTCTCCTCGCCGAGCGAACTCGAGGCGGCGTCGGCGGCGCGCCGGCCCTCGGCCGCCGACGTCCGATGACCATGTACCGGCACACGGTCGAGGACGCCCGGCGCTTCAGCAAGCACGGCATCGACCTGACGGTCTACGGCCGGCAAGACCCGTCGGCGACCGTCGTCCATGTCAAGGTCGAGCGAGGCCATTTCCAGGAATTCCTCAACGTGCGGAGTACCTACATCTATTACGTCGTCCAGGGCCGGGGGACGTTCTACCTGGATGGCCGGCCGGTCGCCGTCGGTGCCACCGACCTGATGGCGATCCCGCCGAACACCCGGATTCATTACTTCGGGTCGATGGAGATGGTCCTGACCGTGGCGCCCGCGTTCGACGAACAGGACGAACGCCACGTCAGGTTCGTCAGTGAGGACGAGAGCCCGTACTGATGCCGCGCTGACAGCCGGGTGTGCCTGATCAGACGGAGAACACCAACAGTTGGATGGAGGGCGGCATGCCGACCACGGACGACGCTGCACCGCTCACGGAGTACTGCCGACGAACTCTGGCCTCGCTACCGAAGGAACTGGTGCTGCCGACGGACCGCCCCCGGCAGACGCACGGCTCGCCAGTGACAAAACTGCACCGGTTCGACGTCCCCCCCGAGACCCATCGGGCCGTCCTCGCTGCCGCCCGGGAAGCCCGGACGACGATGTCGACGGCGATCTGCGCCGCGGTGGCTGTCCTGCTGAGCCGGCTCGGGGCCGGTGACGACATTCCGATCGCCGCGCCGGCCGCGGCGCGCCCGGGTGTTCCGCACAAGGACCCGGCGGACTTCTTCGCGAACCACCTCGTGCTGCGGATCGACACCTCGGGGGACCCGGGCCTGCGAGAGGTGCTGGCGCAGGCGCGGGAGGCCGACCGCATGGCCCGGGCGGTGCACGGTATGCCGGTCGAGCGCTTGGCGGAGATCATCGACCTCACCGAGTACGCCGGGCGGAGCCCGCTGGTCCAGGTGGCCGTGCTGGTGAACGACGATGCCACGTCCCGCATCGGTCCGGCGGACACCTCCGGGTTCGACCTCTCCGTCGTTCTGACGGAACGTCATGGGCCCGACGGGGCGCCGGCCGGGATCGCCGGGGAACTCGCCTACGACGTCGATCTGTTCGACCGCGCGACAGCGCAGTCGCTCGCCGATCGGCTGGTCCGGCTGCTGCCGGCCTTCTCGCTCGCACCGGACACCGCGCTCTCCGGTGCGGAACTGCTGTCAGCCGAGGAGCGCCAGGCGTTGCTGGAGACCTCCAGCGGCGCGTCTCGCGAGGTCGGCGAGCACACCCTGGTGGAACTGTTCGAGGCGCGGGTCCTGGCGACGCCGGACGCGGTGGCGCTTGTCTGCGGCGACGCGTCGATGACCTTCGCCGAACTGGACTCACGGGCGAACGAGCTGGCCAACCGTCTGGTCGGGGCGGGCATCCGACGTGAAGAGCCGGTGGCCGTCCTGATGGACCGCTCGCCGGAACTCGTCGTCGCGGTCCTGGCGGCGCTCAAGGCGGGTGGCTGCTACCTGCCGCTGCACCTGGCCCACCCGGCGGAGCGGATGATCGGCATCATGGCGGCGGCCGAAGCCCGGGTCCTCCTCACCGACACCCCGCACGCCGACCACGAGGCGGCACGCGGGGCCGCGATGGTGATCGACGTTTCGCAGGGCAGCCCCCAGGGCGCGGTGGCGGGGAGCCCCGACCGCAAGCCCCTGCCGGAGCAGGCCGCCTACCTCATGTACACCTCGGGGTCGACCGGAGTGCCGAAGGGCATCGTGGTGTCCCACGAGAGCGCGGTGAGTCTGGCGCTCGACAACTGCTGGAGAGACGCGTCGCTGGCACGGATGCTGGTGCACTCTCCGCTGGCGTTCGATCCGTCCACGGGTGAGATGTGGGCGCCCCTGCTCAGGAACGGGCAGCTGGTGATCGCGCCGCCCGGAGACCTCGACGCGCGCAGTCTGAAGGACCTCGTCGACCGCCACGGTGTGACCGGCGCCGTGTTCTCCGGCGGACTGTTCCGCATGATCGCCGATGACTCGGCGGCGGCGTTCACCGGGATGGTCGATGTGTACCCAGGCGGTGAGGTGGTCTCGCCGGTCGCCGTGCGGAACGTGCTCAAGGCGTGTCCGGGTCTGGTGGTACGCCCCCTGTACGGACCCACCGAGGCCACCCTGGCCGCCACCCACCACCGGGTGGAGCGGGCGGATCACCTGACGGGTGACGTCCCCATCGGCCGACCGCTCGACAACCGGCGGGTCTACGTGCTGGACAAGTACCTCAACCCGGTTCCGCCGGGCACGGTCGGCGAGTTGTATCTCGGCGGCGTCGGCTTGGCCCGCGGCTACTTCGGCAGGCCGGCACTGACCGCCGAGCGCTTCGTGCCCGATCCCTTCCACGGTGTGGGCGCGCGGATGTACCGCTCGGGGGATCTGGCCCGTTGGACGCGCGACGGCGTGCTGATGTTCGTGGGCCGGGCGGACGACCAGGTCAAGGTGCGCGGATACCGCATCGAACTCGGCGAGGTGGAGACCGTCCTGGCACGCCAGGACGGCGTCCGGAAGGTCGCGGTGGTCGTCAGGCGGGAAGCGCAGGGCGGGGAGCGCCTGGTGGCCTACGTGGTTCCGCACGAGGGACGGGTGGTGGACGCCGTCGCGCTGGCCGGACAGGCGGCCAGGACACTGCCCGGTTACATGGTGCCCTCGGCGTTCGTCGAGCTGTCCGAGCTTCCGCTGACGCCGAACGGGAAACTGGACCACAAGGCCCTGCCGGAGCCCGACTACGGCGGCGGTGCCGGACGCGGCCCCCGCACGGACCGCGAGGAGCGGCTGTGCGAACTGTTCGCCGAGATACTGGGCGTCGAGCGGGTCGGCATCGACGAGGGGTTCTTCTCGCTGGGCGGGGACTCCCTGATGGCGGCCCGGCTGCGGAGCAGAATCCGGACCGACCTCGGTGTGCAGTTGCGGGCCCAGGTACTGGTCCGGAACCCGACTGTCGCTGAGCTCGTGGCCATGCTCTGAGCTCCGGCCACCCATGTGACAGGAGTACCCGGGGGCGACCGCACGCGTTGCGGTCGCCCCCGGGCAGCGGACGGATGCTATTGCAGGGGAGTCCCCAGGTAGCCGGGGAAGCGGCCGTCCGGGTCGCGTATGGCGGCGATCTGCTGGAACTTCGACCACGCCGCGGCGGACATGATCCGGTCCGGTCGGACGGCGAGGTCGCTGTCGCCCAGGTAGCAGCCCGCCGAGTGCGGTGCCACGCGGTCCATGACGCCGTCCAGCCACGAACGGCACCGGGCGTCGTCCCCCGCGGATGCGCCGATGACGTACGCGGCGAAGTACAGGTCCGTCTGTACCGACAGGGCCATCTCCGGTCGGGGGCGCGACAGCAGGGGGGTGAAGTCGCCCAGGACCGTGAAGGTCCGGTCGGTGGGCAGTGGGGTGAAAGCGGGTATCAGCGCCGGGAGCAGCTGCGAGGGGGCACCTGTGAGGAACGCGTTGTCCGCGAAGTAGCGGTGCCCCTCGGGGTTGGCCCGCAGCTGTTCTGCCTGGAGGTCGGCGAAGTCCACGGGTTGGGCGACGCTGCTCGCCAGGGCTTTGCCGACCACAGGACAGGTGCCCAGCGCGGCCAGCGAGGCGGGACCGCCGTCGAAGGTGAGACCGTCGATGATCAGCACCGGAGTGTCGGAGCCGGGCGGGGTGCAGCCGACGGCGGCCAGCTCCACCGTCGGCGGCACCTCGCTGCGCGCCGCGAGGTACCAGGACAGCACCTCCGGGGCGAGTTCGGCGGGGTATACGTAAGTGGAGCGGGTCAGTGCCCGGAACCGCGGGCGGGTGCGCAGCCGGAACTCGGTGACCACTCCGAAGAAGCCGGGACCCGATCCGCGGGCAGCCCAGAACAGGTCCGCGTTCTCGGTCTCCGAGCATCGCACCCGCTCACCGGCCGCGGTCACCACTTCCATGGACTCGACGGACTCCGCCGACCAGCCCCAACCGCGGCAGTTCCAGCCGATGCCGCCCTGCAGGAGGAACCCGCCCATGCCCACGGTGGGTGAGTGGCCCACGGGGAAGAACCGCTGGTGCCCGGCGAGGTACGGGTCCAGGTCAAGGCCGCCGCGCACCGCCGGACCGACTGCCACGATGCCGCTGCCGGGCTCGTGGGACATCCCGGTGAACCGGGCCAGGTCGATGAGCAGGGTGTCCTCGCGCAGCGACCAAGCGGGCCAGCTGTGCCCGCCGGAGCGGACGGCGACCTGCAAGCCCTCCGCCGCTGCCAGCTTCACCCCCGCGGCCACATCGGCCGCGTGCGCGGCGCGCAGCACCGCCCGCGGCCGCGCTGCCGGCCGTCGGTGGTTGAAGAGGCGCGACGTCGCGGCTGCCGCGAAGCCGGTGGAGTCGCCACGCCAGAACTCACCCGTGAAAGCAGTCATCAGTACGCGACTCCCCAGTCGTTCTGCACGCGGTGCGGATCGGTGGACAAGTGGCCCCGCCGAAGCCATCGGGTGTCAGGAGACAGGTCACCCGTCGGTGGACAGGACCTCGCGCAGTCTGGCGGGCCTCATGTCCGTCCAGGATCGGCCGACCTGGTCGAGGCATTCGGCCTTCGTCCCCCGTGCCCCGGCCTCGAACCAGCCGGCGGGCAACTCCCGCCCGGTCGGCCAGATCGAGTACTGCTCCTGGTCGTTGCGGACGACGCGGAACTCACGTCGGTTGTCGTCGAACATGTCACTCCTGCCTCAGAAGGCGGTCACTGTCCCGTGGTGCCGGGAGAGGGCCGCACGTCCTCTCCACCGGTCTGCAGGGCGAACCTCTCGGCTGACGTGAGGAGCCGTTCCACAGCGTCGCCCGGCAGGAAGTTCTCGTTGTACTGCGCGACGAGTTGCGGGCCCGTCTCGTAGAGGTTCCATGAGACGACCACGGTCTGCGGCCACCGCTTCCCGCCGGGGAAGTCCAGGTGCACGTACTCCGCGTCGGTGCCGGTGAACGGCGCCAAGTTGAACGACGAGGGCGGTTGCTCGTTCAACCCCACGTAGAGTCCGGCTTCCTTGTCCGCCGCCATCAGGGTCTCGTTCCAGTACCGTCCGCAGACGAGGAGCGGAAGACTGTACTCGAAGACGTCCAGAGTCCTCAGGAACACGTCCCGGACCGTTTCGTGCGGGCTTCCGAACCGCTTCCCCAGGTGCATCGGGACGGTTTGGACGAACAGGCCGGCGGTCTGCGCCGTACCCGGCAGCGTCCGACCGTGCTGGTTGACGGAGATCCCCACCAGCGGATCGCCGGTGACTTCCTGCGCGGCCGCGAGCACGCCGGCGGTGGCCACCGCGAAAGGGGTGGCCCGGGCCCGCCGGGCGAAGTCGCGCACCAGGGACCTCGCGTTCGCCGGGAGGTCCCTGGTGACCGTCCTGCTCCGGTACTCCCCGGTGTTCGCGGCGCCCACCGGGAACGGCGGGGGAAAGACCCCGAACTCCTCGGTGTAGGAGCGCCAGAACGCCCTGCGTTCCGCTCCCCACGCCCCGGCGAACAGACGGCGCTGCTCCGTGGCGAAGTCCTGGTAGCTGCCCACGGGCGTGATGTCGCCGGCGTCGCCGGCCAGCGCGCGGTTGTAGAAGTCGGTGAAATCCGCCCGGATGCGCAGCCACGAGGTCAGGTCGTTGACGATGTGGTCTATCGCGATCCCGAAGAGGAATCTCCGCGGGCCGCACTGCACGACGACGACGCGCGAGAATCCCGGCCCGTCCAGCCGGAAGGGGCTGCCGAGGGTGCGGCGCATCAGCTCGATGGCCGCGGCGTCCGTATCGGCGGTGTGGATTTCCACCGTGCTCTGCGGGTCGCCGAAGGTGCGTGCCTCATCCGCCGAGAGGTAGGTCCGGCGCATGACGTCATGACGCAGGCAGACCCGCCACCACGCGTCGCGAAGCGCGGTGAGGTCCAGCTCCCCGGTGAGCCACATCGTCGAGTAGTGCAGGTTGTGCCAGTCGGCGAACTCGCCTGTCAGCCTGGCCATTTCCGTGAGCGACGTCGGACCCGTGGTGGCCTTTGCCCGGGATGCGGTCACCGGCCCTGCTCGTTTTCCAGGAAGACCGCGAGACCGCGCGGCGACGTGTGCGAGAACACGTCCCGCAGCTTCACGTCGATCCCGAGCACGGTGTGGATCAGGCCGGTGATCTGCAGCACGTGCAACGACGATCCGTCGTTCTCGAAGAGGTCCGAGTCCTCGTCGAGTTCGGGGTTTCCGAGGACCTGCCGCCAGATTTCGGTCAGGGCCCCGACACGATCCGGCGCCTCTTGGGAACGTAGGTCCATTTCGGAGTGCTCCTCACGATCGCTGCGCGATCCCTGGTCCGACGACCCGCATGTTGGCAGCGGCGGAACCGTAAATTACTGATCGACCGGATGCGTCTGTACTGACACCGGTCAGGATCACCCCGGAACAGCCTCGTCCGCGGTGGCCCGATGGTGCCACCACCGTCTTCCGGCCCATGGCCAACCATGACGAAGACGGGCACAGCGGGCAAAAATCGAACCGTGGCCGCTGACGGTGGTGTGACGTATGGTGGGCTCTCGCTTGATGCGCTGAACCCGACTTTCTGGGGGCATTCATGTCTGTCCGTGGTCATGCCGAGCGACAGCGGTTCCGGGGAATCGATGACTCCGGGGCCCACCCTGTTGAATTTCGGTTCTCGCATGCTCGCAACGGCAACCGGCACCTGGTCGTCGTATTTGCGAACTTCCACGCCCCCGAGGATTTCGGTTTCGCGTACGGTGTGCTGGACGGCCTACGGGCCAATGTCCTGTGGATTCGCGACCGATTCGACGGGCAGTGCAGCTACTATTTGTGCAGGGGCATGGACTTCTCCATCGAGTCGGCCGTGGCCGCACTCATTTCGAAGGTCATGCGCTTCCTCTCGCTGACGCCGGCCGACTGCACGTTGATCGGGAGTTCGAAGGGTGGTAGCGCGGCGCTCTACTTTGGCCTGCGCTATGGGTTCCGAAACATCCTCGCGAGCGCCCCCCAGTTCGCCATAGGCAGCTACGTGATGACGGAACAACCGGGTGCGGCGCAGTACATGATGGGTCAGGACGTCTCTGCCGAGAACGTGCGCGTCCTCGACTCCGTCATCCCGGAAGCGGTGCGCGGCGGGATCGGCCGGAGCTCCAACATCTATCTTTTCTCCGCGCCGGCGGACGAGCAGTACGGGGAACAGATAGAACCTTATCTCGACCTTTTTCGCGGTTACCAGAACTTCAATTTCTTCTTCGCCGACTCCCCATCGATCACCCGGCACAACCAGGTGGCCGCCCGGAACCTTCCGCTGATCATGGGCATCGTCAACCTCCTGATCGACGGAATCACCCCGAAAATGGGAAGGGCGCGGCACGGCCACGAGGACCCCGACGGCGACAGGTCCCTGATCGAGGAGTACGTCCGGGCCACCGCGGCTGAGGAGGGCGGGGGGTTCGGACCTCCGACGGTGTCGGCCCCGCAGCCGGGACAGCGAGTGGCGGGTTCGATGCTCGGATTCTCGGGGACGGCCAGAGGCGCCGACCTGGTGAGCTTCTGGGAGGGCGGCCGGCAGGTCGGGTCCACTCCAGTGGCCGCCGAGGCGAGCTGGTCCTGGGCCCCGGTCAAGCCGTGGGCCCGGGGAGGGCATGCGGTCGAAGTCGTCGCAGTCAACGGGGAAGGCGCCCGGTCGGACGGCACGGTGGTCGAGTTCACCGTGCTCGACACACTCGGCCCACCCGTCCTCACCGTGCCCTCGGATGACCGGCGGGTCTGGGCGGCGGGGGACGTGCGGGCCGCCGGCACGGCTCCGGGAGCGGCTCGGGTGGAGTTCTGGGAGAGAGGCAGACGCCTGGGGTGGGCGCCGGTCGCGCACGACGCGAGCTGGACCTGGACGCCCGACATCGCCTGGGCGGCCGGAAAACACCTCGTGAAGGTCTTCGCCGCGGATGCCCACGGGTCCGCCTCGCCGCGGACGGACCTCGCCCTCACCGTCACCTCGGCCCCGGGCGCGGTCCAGGAAGTGGTTCACCCGGGACATCCGCCAAAATGGACATTTGATTATCAAACTGAGGTTTTGGATGTGATGCATGGGAATAACGGGTCTTGAGTTGCTCGCACATGCGTCCTACGATGCATGCGGTCGACACGAAGGCCGAGGGCCCGAAAAGGTGCCCTTGGTGACTTTTCCTGGGGGGGATTCGCGTGAGAGAGATCTCATCCGTCAGTTGTTGCCGTTTCCTCTGGCACGGTGGCCGCAGCTCCGTGCGTGGCTGCGTTCGATAGGCCTGGTCCGAGCGAGGAACTGAATCCCTCGATTCCATTGCGCCACGCCGTCACGGTGTGGATTTTCCCGCTTTTCGATACGTCGACCGGCGGATGAGGACATGCCCTCCGTCGGGACGAGGCGGTTTGCTCTGAAGTTCTGCCGATGGCGCCCGCCGGTCAACCGTGCGCCATCGGCGTCAGTAGTCGTACCCAGTGGCGATCGGACGACAGGGAAGCGCTCTTCATGCATACGAAAATCGAATCCGATGTAGAAGTGATCGTGACCTGGAAGATCGGCGCTCGCATTCCCGGCGAACCCGGTGCGAGGGAGCGGAGTAATCTGAGGGTCGGTGATCGACTTGTTTTCGGCATCTCGGGCCGCACGGGCGAGTTCCAACCCGGAGTCGCGCCCAGCATCGGTGCCTTCGAAGTCTACGATCATCATCTCCTCTTCTCGAATTTCACCACCAGCGCCACCTTCGTCATCGAGAACCTGGAAGGGGGAACCGAACTGGTCAAGGTGCGCCCCTGCCAGCTGGACATGGTGATCCCGTTCGAGATGTCACGCATCCTGATCCCCGCGGGCGCGAGCATCAGTGAAATCACGGTGTTCACCCCGCCGCCACTCATGCTCGGCCCCGAACAGGCCGCCAGCGTGCCTGAGTCGGAGATGTTCAAGCTGGACAAGGCGAGCAAGTACTTCGCCGTTCTCGTCGCATTGTGCGAGCCGCGTCTGCGCGGTTCGTCCATGGCGGCAGTTCCCTCGGTGCAGGAGGTGGTGGAGAGGCTGAGAGGAACCGACCAGTTCAGGGGGGCGAACCGCAGTAGCATCAACTACCACATCGACTACCTGACGGACCAGAAGCTTCCGGTCAGCCAGTGGGCCAAGTACCTGGACGAAGGCCGCATGCACTCCAAGCGTGAAGCCCTGGTCGCGTTCGCCCTCAGGTTCGACGTGGTACGCGAGGAGCATCTCGCGCTGCTTCCCGACCTCAGCCGTTCGCGAGGGCGCGGCTGAACGGGACGGCCTTCCCGCTGCGCGGCCGGTTTCCGGGTGGCGGCCGGCGGGAGGCGCCCTCTCGTTCCCCTGGTACGGCTCCGCCTCACCGAGCCGTCCGCCGCGCGGCCCGCAGGCGGACCGGGAGGCTGACGCACCCCGCGATCTCGTTGGACAGCAGGTGGACATACCCGCCGGCGATGCTGAAGGACTCCGTCGCATCCATGAGCTCGGCGAACGCCTCCCGCACCATCACCCGGGCGAAGTTGGCGCCGATGCACCGGTGGACACCGGCACCGAACACGACATGCGGGTTGGGCGTACGCCTCGGGTCGAACTCGTACGGCCGCTCGAACACCGCGTCGTCGCGGTTGGCCGAGGCGATCCACGCGGTGACCGCCTCGCCCGCACGTATGGTCCGGCCGTGCATCTCCACATCGGTCCGTGCCCGGCGCATGAAGTGGAGCACCGGCGAAGACCAGCGCAGCGCCTCGTCCACCAGGCCGTCCAGCGGCGCATCACGGGGCCAGTGTCCTTCGCCTCCCGGTCCGGGCAGCACGGCGAGCGTCGCGCAGATCGCCTGGGCCGTGGTCACGACGGCACCGAGGAGCAGGCTGAGGCAGTTGACGAGGAGTTCACTGCCCGTCAGGGGACGACCGTCCACCGTGAGCGTCAGCAGATGGCTGATCAGATCGCCGCCGGGCTTCTTGCGAACCTCGACGAGCCTCTCCTCGAAGTATCCGATGATCTCGCAGTGGGCCGACAGCGCCGTCTCCTGCTCGGAGCCCTCACCGAAGTGCGGGTCCCCAGGCGCCAAGGAGGCGAAGGCCAGGTGAATCAGCGGATCGATGTCCTCGTCCGGCAGGTCCATCATGCGCGCCGCCACCGCCATGGGCAGCCGGGTGAGCGCCGCGGCCGCGTCCCACACCTCGCCGTCCAGCGCGGGCTCGATGGTCTTTCTGACGAAGGACCGGACCCACTCCGCCTGCGAGGCCGCCGCGTGACGGGAGAACCGGCCGGCGAGCTGCCGCCGGTACGCGTGGTGCCGGGGCGGGTCAGTTGACTGCATCATGGTTCCGCCCGCCGGGTCCGGGCCTTCGAGCATGGCGATCGCCGTACCGGCCTCCGAAGTGAACGCCTTGTGATCAGACAGCACTCTGCGCACGTCCTTGAGGGAGGTGACGGCCCAGAATCCCTCGCCCGAGGGACGGCTCTGCCAGAACAGCGGGCGCTCCGCCCGAAGCGTCTGCCAGACCAGATGCGCGTCGCCTTCGGCGTACAGCGCCGTGTCCGCGAGATCGATGCTCTCCAGCCGTACGCGGTCACGCGGGTCCGGTGCGGTGATTCTCATGGTGTTCCTCGCCATCTCGGATGTTCCGGACACGAACGCATCGGCATCTCGGTGGCGTCGGAGGCGACCACGGCTTCCATCAGATCCGCCAGCGCCATGCTGGCACTGTTGCGGCCCGCCCCGATCCTGACCGATCTCAGGGTGATGGGGGCGAACGGCGACGTCCTTCGCCCTGGTGTCACGAGCCGTCCGAACGGGGCCGAGCGGTGCCTGGTACGCCACTTTGGACGGTGGCGGAACCGGCGGGCGGGTCCGGAGCCGTGGGCGGTGATCGGGGTGGTGCGTCGCGCGCGGGTCAGCGCGGAGGGCCCATGATGACGTTGCCGTACAGCTCGGAGGCTTCTCGCAGGAGGGACGGGGGAATTTCGAAGCCGTCGGGCGGCCACGTACACCGCCGCGCGACCGCCCGGCGCCGTACGCGATCCCCCGGAGCCCCGGAGCCCCGGAGCCCCGGGCCGACCCGGAGCACCCGGATCGCCCGGTGGCCGAAGGGCCCGGAGCACCCGGTGACGGGAACTCCGGAGGACCCGCGCGGACGCCTACCGTCTTCCGCCGGTCGGCTCAGTCGTCACCGTCCTCACCCTGGCCGCCCGCGCCGAAGAGGACCTCCAGGGCGTCGACCGCGCTGCCGTCGTGGTCGCTGCCGGCGTCGCCGTGGCCGGTCTGGAGGTTGGCCGTCCGGTCCACCTCCAGGATCGAGTCGGAGTGGGAGTTGTCCAGGACCGTGACCAGGCTCCCGTCGGCCACCGCCGGCGCCGCGGCGCAGCCCAGCGCCGCCGCGGTCAGCAGCAGCACCGCCCGGGCCCGGGCCCGGGCCCGTGGGAAGTCCGCGCTCATCGGGGAACCCGCCCTTCCCCCGTCGTCCCGCCCGCGGCCGGACGCGGCAGGCAGCTCACGCGCCGACCGTCTCGGGCTCCGGGTGGTGGCGGGCGATGTTCCGCTCCAGCAGCTTCGTGGACGCCGCCACACCGATCCCCTGCGCGGGGTCCACGGCGGGCAGACGGCCGTCGGTGGCCTTGAGTTCGAGCAGTGCCGACTCCATCGCGGCGTGCGCGGCGAACAGGCACGGGGTGCTGTAGATCGCCACGTCCATGCCGAGTTCGGTGAGTTCGCCCAGCGACAACCGGGGCGACTTGCCGCCGGCGATCTGGTTGAACAGCAGCGGCTTGTCGCCGACCGCCGCGCGGATTCGCCGCATCCACTCCACGCTGCGGACGCCGTCCACCAGGACGACGTCGGCGTCCGTGGCGGCCAGCCGCTCGGCCCGGAGCAGGATGTCCTCCTCCTCCGTCGCGTCCGTGCGCGCCACCACGACCAGGTCCCGGCGGGTCGCGAGCACCATCTCCAGCTTCTCCAGGTACTCCTCCAGCGGGAGGACCTGCTTGCCGTCGGCGTGGCCGCAGCGGCGCGGCCGCTTCTGGTCCTCCAGGATCACGCCCGAGGCGCCGATCCGCTCCAGGCCCTCCACGACGTGGCAGGCCACCTCCGGGTCCACGTAGCCGTCGTCGATGTCCACGAGGAGGTGGTGGCGGGGGAAGGCGCCGCGCAGCCGCTGCACGAAGGCCACCATGTCCGGCCACGCGATGAACCCGATGTCGGGCAGCCCGTAGTACGACGCGGCGAACCCGAAGCCCGAGACGAACATGCCGTCGAAGTGCTCTGCGGCCAGCGACGCCGAGTACATGTCGTAGACGCCGATCAGGGGGGTCGTGCCCGGCGCGGCGATGTCCTCGCGCAGTTTGCTTCCGTACTTCAACTTCATCGTGACTCCTCGTGGGGGTGAAAGGCGCCTGCCGGAGGGCAGGTGAGGCCGTCGTACACGGCACGGCTTCATTGCCAAACCCATACCTTTCCTGTGCCCACACTTGATGCATAGATGGGCAAGCCTTTGGTCACTCGTACGGGTTAGACCGTTCACCGCAGAAACGTCACGGAACTACCGCGGATGGACGCCGTGTTGGGACGGCCCCGGTGCCGGCGGCCCGGCGGCCCGGCGGCCGGTCCGGCCGCGTCTGCGGACAGCGGCGGCCGGGTCGGCCAGGCTTGGGCGGAGACGGAAGCCCGTGTCCGTGTCCCCGCCGTGCCCGAGGAGGGCCAGGTGCCCGACGTACCGCTGTGGCTGTGGCTCGCGTTCGCCGCCGTCGTGATCGGGTCCCTGGCCGTCGACCTGCTGGCCCACCGCGACACGCAGGTGATCGGCTTCCGGGAGGCCGCGCTGTGGAGCGGGTTCTGGGTCGGCCTCGCGGTCGTCTTCGCCGGCCTCGTCTTCGGCGTGCTTGGCACCACGGCGGGCGTGGAGTACACCACCGCCTGGCTGCTGGAGAAGAGCCTGTCGGTCGACAACCTGTTCGTCTTCGCCCTGATCTTCGGCTACTTCAAGGTGCCGCGCCCCTACCAGCACCGGGTGCTGTTCTTCGGCGTCCTGGGCGCGCTGGTCTTCCGCGGGCTCTTCCTGGCGGCGGGCGTGGCGGTGGTCACCCGGTTCTCCGCGGTGCTGTTCGTCTTCGCGGCCATCCTGCTGTACAGCGTCTACAAGATCCTGCGGGGCGAGGACGAGGAGTTCGACCCGGGGCGCAGCCTGGCCGTGCGGCTGCTGGGCAAGGTCGTCCCGGTCCGCGAGGAGTACAGCGGGGCGAGGTTCCTGGTCCGGGAGGCGGGCCGGCGCGTCGCCACGCCGCTGCTCGCGGTGGTCGTCGCCATCGAGGCGGCCGACCTGGTGTTCGCGGTGGACAGCGTGCCCGCGGTGCTGGCGGTCAGCGACGACCCGTTCATCGTCTACAGCAGCAACGCCTTCGCCATCCTCGGCCTGCGCGCGCTGTACTTCATGCTGGCCGGGCTGCTGGACCGCTTCCACCACCTGAGCAAGGGCCTGGCGGTCATCCTGGCGTTCATCGCGGTGAAGCTGGTCCTCCAGGCCGCGCACAAGACGATCAGCCACAGCGTGCCGGAGATCCCCTCCCTGGTCAGCCTGGCGGTGATCGTCGCCGTGCTGGCGGGGTCGGTCGCCCTGAGCGCCTGACCCCGCGGGGCCCGGGCCGGCCGGATGACCGCCACGCCAGACGAGGGCCCCTCGACGCGGAGCCCGCACCCGTACCGGCCGGAGATCGTCGCCCCCTCGTCGTCCGCTCGTCGGCATCGTGAACGCCGGTTCGCCGGCGAACTCCGAAACCCCCGGCTCACGAGTTGCGGGGCGCGCGGGCATCGCCGAGGAGCGTCCGGCCTGCGGCAACGTCATGCGAGGACGTTGCCGCCCTCCTGAGGTAGGAGGCGGACCGGGGGTGATGAGGCGCTGATACGGGACCTCAGCGCCCGTCGGGACCGCTGACGCCGAGACCGCCGGAGGCGGGCCGGAACGCGGCCAGCAGGTCCTGCTGCCCCGTCCACTTCTGGGCGGCCAGTTCCTCCAACCGCCTGCCGAGCGCGGCGACCTGCTCCGGGCCCGGCGACCGCTCCGTACCGTCGGCCGGTAGGCCCGGCCCGGCCGCGGGGGTCCCGAGTGCCGAGATGACGACGTCGAGGGCGCCGGGGACGTAGAGGTTGAGAAAACGCGCGGTGTCGCTCTTCACCGCGAACCCGTGCGGCACCCCGCGTGGTATCCGCACGAGGTCCCCTGCCGTGCCGATGGCGACGTCGTGGTCGATCTGGAGACGGACCTCGCCATCGAGGATGTAGAAGACCTCGTCGTTGTGCTCGTGGACGTGCGGCGGAGGTCCGGCCTGCGCCGGCATCGTCTGCTCCAGGATCGAGTAGCTCCCGCCGGCGTCGTCCGAGGAGACCAGTGGACTCCATCGTCCGCCCCAGGCCCACACGCTGGGCACCTTGTCCGCGCGGGTGACCAGCTCGGAAGCCGACCACGCCGACCCCGTCGAGAATGACATCCCTGACTCCGATCTGAAGCGGACTTCCACTTCCGTTTCTAGCCTAGGAACCGTCCGGGTAGAGTGTCAAACATGCCTGCTGACCCGCCTGTCCGCCCGCTGAAGGCGGCAGCCTCGTCGCGGGCGGACGCGCGGCGTAACCGAGAGCGCATCCTCACGGCGGCGCGGGAGGTGTTCGCCGCGTCCGGGCTCGGAACGCAGATGGACGAGGTGGCGGCGCGCGCCGGGGTGGGGCTCGGCACCGTCTACCGGCATTTCCCCACCAAGGCCGCCCTTGCGGCAGAACTGATCGCGGACAGCTTCGACAGTATGGCGCTCACCGTGCAGAGGGTGGTGGACGCGAACGAATCCGGGCGGGCGGCGCTCACCGAAGCGCTGCGGGAGGTGTTGCGCTTCCTGGAGGCGAACGCCGGCGCACGGGCGGCGATGGCCGATCCGGCCCATACGGACGCCGCCGAGGTGTCGGCGGCGCTGCGGACCTTCCTCGAAAAGCTGGACGCGACCCTGGCGCGGGCGCAGGCGGACGGAACGATCCGGGCCGACGTCACCGCGCAGGACCTCGGCATGGCCCTGTGCGGCATGTCCGCCGCCATCGACAGCCGGTCGTACTCCGGTTGGGAGCGTCTCCTGACCCTGCTGCTCGACGGAATCTCCCTCCCCCCGGCCCGCACGCCCCTGCCTTCCCCGGCGCGGCGTGCTGTCACGCCGGGATCTGTGGGAGCCCGGAGGTGAGATCCCTCCGGGACACCTGACCGCCACGTTGTCACCCCAACTGCACACCGTCACCGGCAGGTTGGAAGAGGCTCAGTGGGATTCGGCCCCACTTGGCGGTCTTTGGGGTGCCGCCGAGATAGGCGGCAAACCCGTCAGTGGTCTCGGCGGTCAGCCGGGCGGCTGCGACGGGCGCCCAGGGCCAGTACCAGGCAAACCGCGGTCGCGGCGATGGCGAGTGAGGCGGGCAGACGTGCCCATGAGGTGCCCGCGACCGGCGCTTGGGCGGCGAGCAGTACCACTGCGGTCGCGGCGGCGGCCGCCAGTGCGGGTGTCGCCTGCGGGCGGCCGGGCGGGGCGGTGACACCAACCGTCCAGGCGTCGGTGACGAGCAGGTAGGCGAGCAGCAGGGCGGCGATGCAGACGACGAGCCAGACTGCGGGGTTGGTGGCCGCGGCGACCGCGATGGCCGCGGCCGGCAGCACAGTCGTCCTGCGGCGGGCCGCGATGGTCCGCCAGCGCATGGAGGTCAGGACGGGGCGGGCGTCGACCATCGGAGCTGCCCACCACGCGGCCGCTGCCGCTCCGACCACCAGCGCCCTGACCGGCAGCGGTGCGTGCAGGGCGGCCGGCGGATCGCAGGCGGCAACGGCAAGGGCGGTTCCGAGCAACCGGTCGGTGATGCGGGAGGTGAGGCGTCCGAGGAGCTGGGCGGCTCGGCTGCCGGGCGGGTGCGAGCCTGGCCGGGCGGGGACGGCGGTCATCGGGTCCCCCCGTGGATGCGGGTGCGTAGCAGCGGCGCAAGGGCGAGGTCGAGGGTTTCGCCCGGTCGGTGGGTGACGACCGCGATGCCGCGTTCCACCAAGGCGAAGCGCATGGCGTCGCGGTCGGCCCGCCATAGCCGCAGCGCGAGTTCGCCCTCGGTGTCGCCGGGTGCCACGACTGGGTCGCCGGTGGGGATCTCGACCACGACCGTCGGGTTGGCCCGTGCGCGCACTTGGTGCAGGATGTCGAGAATCCGCTGGTCGGTCAGCGGCGTGATGACGTACACCAGAGCTCCCTCGGGCAACGCGGGCGGTGGGAGCAGGCTGAGTCCCTCCGTGCGGTACGCGCGGTCCTTGCGGACCTCCAGCACGCTCTCGACGATGCGGTAGAAGTACCCCTGGCCGCTGCCCGGTTGCAGCCAGCGGGTCGCTCCACCCACCGACACGACGCCGACCCGGTCGTGGGTACGCAGGTAGGCGCGGACCAGCCCGGCAGCGGTCCGGAAGGTCTCGTCGAGCGAGGACGTGCCGCTGACCGGGTCGACCACGTCGGCGAGCACGTCCAGGAGCACCACGGTGTCGGCGGTGCGCTCCGCGGCGAACTGGTGGACCTGCAGGGCGCCGCGACGGGTGGTGGCCGGCCAGTGGACCCGCCGCTGACGTTCGCCGCGCACATACGGGTGCACGCCGGTGACCTCGACGCCCTCGCCGCGCTGCACGGCGGTGTGCTCGCCGAGCCGTTGCGGCAGCCGGACCGGGATGGGCGTGAGGCCGGCGTGTCCGGGCAGGGGGAAGACGGCGACCTCACCGAGTTCGGCCCGCACGGTGCGCCGGGCCAGCCCGCCGCGGTCGTAGACGTCGACGTCGACCGTGCCGAGCGTCCAGCGGCCCCAGCGTTGCGCGGTCAGGACGAGATCGACGCGGTGCGGGCCGACCGCGAGGTGGTCGAGCCCGACCCCGTGGCCGAGGGTGACGCCAGGGTCCAGGCGGCCGGACTCACCGTCGTAGGACACCGTGATCCGCACCCTGAGCTGCTCGCCCTCGAAGCACCGCCGCGGCTCCACCTCCGCCTCGGCCGTCACCGCCTCCGGACGCGGCCCGCTCGGCAGCGTGAGGGCGATCAGCGCCAGGGGTGCGGCCGCGAGAGCAAGTACCCAGGGGCGTCCGGTGACCAGCGCGGCGGCCAGCGCGACCACGGCCAACGTGCCGAGCCGTAGGACGCGTTCACCGACGCGCCAGCCGGGCGGCGGAGGCGGCGGGGGTTCGGCGGTCCCGTCGTGGCGGCCGTCCAGGGCCCGCCGGACAGCGGCGGCCGCTCCGCGGGCCGGCACTGGATCCGTCATGACGCGATCGGAGTGCGCGGCATGGTCTGCGGGGCGGGCACGGATTGCACGATCTCGCGCATCACGTCGTCGCCGTCGATCTGCCGGACCCACAGTTCCGGCTTGAGGGTGACGCGGTGTGCCAGGGCCGGCACCGCCACGGACTTGACGTCCTCCGGGGTCACGTAGTCCCGCAGGTCCAGGACGGCACGGGCGCGGGCGAGCTGCACCAGGGCCAGGCCGCCGCGCGGAGAGGCGCCGACCTGGATGTGCGGGTGGGCCCGGGTGGCGCCGACCAGGGCGACGACGTACTCCAGCAGGTCGTCGTCCACCTCGACGCGTTCGACGGCGGCCCGCATGGCCAGCACCTCGCCCGGACCGCTCAGCGTGCGCAGCACTGCCTCGGGCGCCGCCCGATCGACACGCGCGCGCAACATGCCCACCTCCTCCGACGCCGCCAGATAGCCCATACGGACCCGCAGCAGGAACCGGTCGAGCTGGGCCTCGGGCAGGGTGTACGTGCCCTCGTACTCGATGGGGTTGGCGGTGGCGACGACCACGAAGGGCTCCGGCAGCGGCCGGGTGTTTCCGTCGACGGACACCTGGGACTCGGCCATCGCCTCCAGCAGCGCGGCCTGGGTCTTGGGCGGGGTGCGGTTGATCTCGTCGGCGAGCAGCAGGTGGGTGAACACCGGTCCGGGCCGGAAGACCATGTCGGCGGTCCGTTGGTCGTAGAACGGAGCTCCGGTGACGTCGGAGGGCAGCAGGTCCGGGGTGAACTGGATGCGGCGGAAGTCCAGGCCCAGAGCGGTAGCGAAGGAGCGTGCCAGAAGCGTCTTCCCGAGTCCCGGCAGGTCCTCGATGAGGACATGGCCGCCGGCGAGGATGCCGAGCATCACCAGCGCCAGTGGTTCCGCCTTGCCGACCACGGCCGTGCGGATCTCGTCGAGCACGGCCGCAGCCCTTTCGCCCGCCTGCCGGGGAGTCAGGGTGTCGTGTTCCGGGGTGGGTCGGAGGGTGGTCACGGTCGGTTCCTCACGGGGTGGGGTCGGGGCGCGCGGGCTGCGGGGTCGGTTGCGGCGCTAGCGGTCACAGGGCTTCCAGGCAGTCGAGCAGGGCGCGCAGGACGGGTTCGGGAAGAGTGGGCTGCGGAGCGGTCGCCTCGGGATCGATCCACGGCCACAGCTCAGCTCCGACCAGCGCCCGGGCCCGTTGCGGGTTCCGGTACATCGCCACGCCGTGCCGTTCGGCCAGCCGGGCGGCGAACAGCCGCTGCAACTGCGGCCGCAGCTGGGTGTCGAGGTGCGCTTCGCCGTCGTCCGCGAGGGCCTTGGCAACGATGCGCTGCCACCCGCCGAGGGCCGGGGCCCGGCTGCCCAGCAGGCGCACCGGCCTGCGATAGCCGCTGTCCTGGGCGGCGCCGCCCGCGGCATAGCGCCCCAGGGCCAGCGCCACCGCGGTGATGAGGGCGAGGCCGGTGGCGGCCGCGGCGGCACCGTCGGCCAGGGCGAGCAGCACTTCGGCCGCGACCGCGACGGTGCCCAGCACGGACAGCGAGTGGCGCACCGAACCGGGCCTTGACGGCACGGAGTTGACGAGGGTCCGTATCCAGGTGGGCGCCTTCACGGGGTATCCACCACGGCTTCGGGTCCAGGCGTCCGCGAGCGCAGGCTGTGGGCGATCTCGGCGAGCGCGGCCGCGGCACGGTCGCGGTGGCTGCCGTCCATCGGGTGCGTGGAGTAACGGGCCTCGCGGAACAGGGTGGTGAGCGCGGCGGCGGCCGCCCCTGTGGGCAGGCCGTTGGCGACGGCCCGCTCCAGCAGGTCCTGCGGGCTGTCCGAGGCGCGCCGGGCCACCCCGGAGTCGGCGAGCGACTCCTCCATGGCGGCATAGCAGGCGATGACGGCAGCGCGGGCGTCGGCTCCGTCCAGCAGGGCACGGCGCCCGGAGTCCACGGCCTGGACCAGGCGTTCCTGCTCGTCGTCGAGCGTCGCGTACGTCGCCGGGGCCTCTGCCGCTGGTGGCCGGGGCACATACCGCCCCAAACGCAGCCCGGCGATCACGACGACCGCGACAAGCAGGGCGATGCCGAGGCCGAGCAGGATGCGCGTCAGCCCGAAGTGCATGCTGTGGCCCGCGTGCCCGGCATGCCGTGGGGGTAGCGGGGTGGGTGCCGGGTCTGGTTGCGGGCTGGGAAACGGTGACGATTCGCGGCCGTGCCCCTGGCCGGTCTCATGGCTGCCGGACGAACCGAACCGGTGCAGGACCAGGATGAGGAGCGGGACGACCAGTGTCGCGGCCAGCAGGACGCGGCTCACGCCGTCAACCACCCGCTGTTCCACCGGGTTGAGTTCCCGGTTTGCGCCTACCTGCTCTCGGTACTTCTCGCGCAGCGCGAAGCCGCCGAGGAGCGACAGCAGGGCGAGGCCGACCACGAGGACGGGGTTGCCGCCGAGCGGCCCGCGGCCCTTGGCCAACAGGCCCGTGTCGGGGTGCAGCAGCAGTGCTCCCAGGGCGACCCCGCCCACCACCAGCACGGCCAACGCGGCCTGTACGGCGCCGATCGTGCTGTGCCGCCGTCGCCCGCCCGCCGCGTGCCGCAGCCCCACGCCACCCCCCTCCCTTGTGACTCCCTTGTGATCGGCCAGCCCATGCGCGCCGTCTCCGGTCACTGTCGCCGATCCCCCACTTGACGAAATCCTGACACAGCGAGGCACGCCGCTTCATTGCCGACTTACGGCAACCCTGACCGACCTTTCCTGCCGTGAGCCTTTTCCATCCTGTCTGGCGGAATGGTCAGTTGGGCTGACAGACGGGTGAAGCCCCTGGTAGATGGGTTTTCGACCAAGAAATCCGTCTCCACCAGAGGCTTCGTGTGCTTGTCTGCCCGTCGGGCGTCGACGTGTCCAGTTCTGCCTTGCGTTTCCTGTCCGCCAAGGTGCGGCGGCGGCGCCGGGAGCTCGGCACCCGCTGGCGACGCCGGAGCGCTGACCGTCAGGCGCTCCGCGCCCTTGCCCATCTCCGCAACGGCCACCCGTATGCCCAACTCGCGGCGGGGTTCGGCATCGGACCACGACCGCGTACCGGTACATCACCGAGGCCGTCGAGGTCCTGGCCGCCCTCGCGCCGACCCTCGCGGAGGCGATGCGGACAGCATCGTCGAAGGCATTCGTGCTCCTGGAAGCACGGCATGAACGCGCAGGTCCTCGCCGGTCCACCGGACCGTGTGTCTAACAGGACGTCAGTAGGGTGCGACACCCTGTATTTGCTGGTCAGAGGCCTACGCCACGCGGGGAGCGGCAATTGATGCTCTCGGTGGCCCACGCATGGCCCACCAGGCTGGACGAAGGGGCGTTCAGGCACCTCGGCCGACATGGTCACCAGGTAAGAAGTGGCAGGTCACTGGGCTGCGGCCGAAGCTCGGTGACTGAAACGACAACGGTCAGGACGCGGGACCTCTTCAGGCAAAGTAAAAGCCCGTCAGGCTCGCGTTTCCACAGGTCAACAGGCTTCTCCGGAAGTGCCCCCGGCAGGATTCGAACCTGCGAACACGACTCCGGAGGCCGGGGGAGCGGTTACTCGTTGAATGGCCCTGATCAGGGCGGAGTTGGGATCGAGCGACGGTGGAGGCGTGATCATTACGCCCCTACGACGTAGGTGCGAGTTGTTCAAGTGCCGACCTTCGCGGGCGCGTTGCGCGAGCCGCGTCTCGTGAGGCCGACGCGCAGCGGAGCGATGTGGAAGTGCGAGGCCGTTTTGTTCGGTATGCCCGAGTGGCGGAAGTTGCAAAATCCGACCCCATCGGCCGATAGAGTCCCAGGTCAGAAAGTGCTCCCCGCGCCCGCGGGGATGGCCCCGACAGGTCGTTCGCGGACCACTCGGCGACGGTGTGCTCCCCGCGCCTGCGGGGATGGCCCCGCCTCGTCGTCCTCGGCGCTCACCGCCACGGCGTGCTCCCCGCGCCTGCGGGGATGGCCCGTTGCCGGGGGAGACACGCGACCGGTGTGAACGAAGTGCGGCAAGCGCATGGCGGGTGTCGGGCGCGTAGAAGCAGCGGTTCCGAGCTGTCCGGCGAGAACGGGGGGTGGGTCGCGCCTGCGCGCCGTCGGGGCATGGAGAGCGGTGGTCAAGGGGCGGTGGACGTGGCGGGTGGCGGCGGCGTGGGGGAGGCGTTCACGGAGGAGCGCGCCACGCTGCCGGAGTTGGCGGACCCGCTGAAACGGGTGCACTGGTTGGAGGAACCGGAGTCGCTGGGGTTGCCGTACTTCGATCCGGTGGCGAGGGTGCGGGGGTCGGTGCGGCAGCTCGGTGCGGGCGTCGACCCCGGGGATATCGCGTTCCTGGCCGACCTCACCGCCGAGTTGGCTCAGGCGTATGGCCGCCTCGACTTCGTGCTCCCCTTCGGGTTGATCCACGGTGACGCGAACATCGGCAACGTGCTGCGAGACCGCGCCGGCCAGGCGGTACTGATCGACCTCGACGGCTTCGCCCTGGCACCCCGCGAGTGGGACCTGATCCAGACGGCGCTGTTCTACGACCGGTTCGGGTAACACACCCGCGCGGAGCACGAGTCGTTCGTCCACCACTACGGCTTCGACATCATGAACTGGCCCGGCTACCAAGTGCTGGCCAGCCTCCGCGAGTTGATGATGACGCTGTGGCTGGGCGGGAAGGCGGCGGCTGAGCCGCGAGCCGCTGAGGAGTTCGTACGACGGGTGGAGACCATCCGGACAAACGGCAGTCGGCGCGATTGGGGCGCGTTCTGAGGCCGCGCAGATGACGAAGCTCGGACGCTCCCATGCAGTACAGCAGCGGGGACTCAGCGGCGGCGGTGGCGACTCCCCTCGCCGTCGACGCCGAGCCCCTTGAACGCGTTGATCACGCTCTGTCGTGCGGCTCCTGAACCGCGATCGCGCAGCACGATGAAGCGGATGGTGCAGTTCTCCGATCGCCGAACCACTTCGACGGCCCACCGGGTGCCGTCGCCCTGGTCGACGGCCCACAGGCTCTCCGCCCGGCGGGAGGTCAGTTGTCCTCAACCTCACGTCCGAAGTGCACCTTCACCTATGGGCCTTCGGAGTTGGCCATGGTGCCCAGGATGCACATTCACGCCACGTCGGCCGGAGGCGGGTGATCGATGACGTCGACTCCGGGCCGGCTACGGGGCCGCCTGCACCCCAGCCAGCGGCGAGTGCGCCAGCCAGGGGCGCGCGTGCGCTTCAATACAGGGCTGGTTGGACTGTCAGTGGGGTGATCTAGGGTCTGTTCATGACCGCAAGCGTCGAAGTGATCAACCCCGGTGACGTACATACGCGCGCGAAGATCCGTGCCGTGTTCGGAGGAAGCCCTCAGGGAGGGATCTGTCCTTCTGGCCACAAGAACAGCGTCAACCTCTACTCTGACCCTGACGTGGGCGAGCAAGCGGGCTACTACGACGGCTGGTTGGCTGAGCAAGACGACCTGGGGCCGGTCTTCGAGTACACCGGGGCAGGCAAATCCGGTGACCAGACCTTTGACGGAACCGCCGGCTCAGGTAACCGGGCGATCCTGCGACATGCAGAGCAGGGCCGGGTACTTCGCGTGTTCACCCGCGTGGGAAAGATTCCTGGAAGCGGTAAAAAGACGCACCGATACCTAGGGACGTTCACGCTGGACGGCATGCAGCCGTACGTCTGGCGCCGAGTCCATGGCGAAGATGGTCAGGACCGCAGCGTCATCGTGTTCCGGCTGCGTCCCGATGGGACTGTTCAGCACGTAGCGCAGGACGTGATCCCTCCCGCCGAAGAGACCACGGCCGAGTTCGTAGCCTACCAAGCTGTTACCGCGGCGATGTTCCAGTCCGAACCGGCAACGACCGGCGCTCTGCCGCTTCCTAAGCAGCGCGTTCGCAAGGGGACCTCCGGACGAAAGGCCACTCCCAACGCGGAAACCAGTGGTACTTTCGTCGTTCCTGAGGCTTTCGGTACCAAGCTGAGTATCCGTGCCGCCACAGCCGCGACGATCGCCGTCCGACATGAGGCCGAATTGACGCAGGCTTACCAAGCCCACTTGGAGTCTGCTGGCCACAAGACCGGTGCGTTCCAGATTAAGGTAAAGGGCCTCACCTCAACGCTTCGCACCGACCTGTACGATGCAACGGATCACGTTCTGTATGAGGCAAAGGGCTCGAATTCCCGAGAGGACATCCGAATGGCCCTAGGTCAGATCCTGGACTACAGCCGTTACATTAAGACGTCCGAACATGAGGGCGAGCCTAAGCGCGTAATCCTGTTGCCGGCAGCCCCCACGCCCGACATGTACACGCTGCTCGATCGCTATGATGTCCAGGTGGTGTATCGATCCGACGATGGCCATTTCGTTAAACCGGTCGCTTCCTAGGTTGACCACGGGTGCAAACTATCTCTCCGTCGCCACGATTCTAGCGGTGTAGAGATAGTTTGCGCCATTTTCTAAATCGTCCAATGGTTGGCGATGTGCCCCAACGGCGCGGCTCCCGCATAGGGGATGAGGTCGAGCGGATTCATCCAGGCATCAGAGAAGTGGATGTTGAGGTGAAGCGCCAGCGCCAGCAGGATATCTTGCTCGGGTTCGGCGTCGATCTGGAATAGCGAAGCGCCAGCCACCGGAGACCTGAAGAGTGAGCCCGTGCGAGGGTCTCCCCATTGCAGATGCCCCTTTCCCGCGACCCACACACTGTCCGGCCATTCAATGGGATTGCGGGTCCGGCACCAATCTACAAGATGAGCCCCGATGGTCTCCAACTTGAGGCTGTCAAACGCCACAATCATTCCGGATGTTGGAAAGAAGTCATGCGTCTGGCCATACGCCTTAGTGGATCGGACGATGACCCCAGAAATGGGGCGGTATGCCGTCTTGGGCATCTTGCGCATCCGGCCGATCTTGCCGCAAGCGTCCAGCAGTTGCGCTCCGTCGAGCTTGGTCTTCACCTCAACCACGCCGTATACGCATTCGTTTGGAATGATACGGAAGCCCTGAAGGGTGGTGAATGGCGGAGTTCCGCGGTCGATAAGGACAATGTCCGACTGTGGCGATACATCGCCATTCGTTGCGATGACTTCTGCGTTGTGCACTGCTTCAACGTGAGTTGGCAGATATCCAGAAAGAAACTGCTGGATGAGCACCTCGCGCGACGTTCCGGCCTCGCCGTTATGATTGAAGTTCTGCGACTGCTCAAAGTCGGCGCGCATCCTTTTTGCCACGGAGCTCAAGATATTTGCTAGTTTCTCTGAAGTCATCTATTGATTATACGCTGTACTCACCGGGTGGGTCCGAGGCTCGGCGCGGGCCAGTGGAGGCGGGAGTGTCCGGTTCGTAAGCAACGCGAAGGGGGCGGTGAGCCTGGGTGTGCCGGCCGTTGCTATCGAAGGGGATCGGCATGCTTGTGCTAGACGTCGCGCCGCAGGGCTAGCAACCGTGGAAGGAGACGTCCGTAAGTTCTCCCCGGTCGACTTCCCGCATGCGAACGTCCTGGTGGCTGGACCGCCGTGCCAGGTTTTCCGTCGCTGGTCATGGTGGGAGGCGGCGCGCTCTAGCGACTGTGCAGCACCTTGTTCAACGGGTAGTGCATCGGGAGAACATCTCGGCATGCTTGGCTGACATGGACGACCCGCGTACGAGTCTGATATTGGGACCGCTGCGATGGGCCCTTGCTGCCGTGGAATCCGGACGACCCTACGAAACCGTCGTGCTGGAGCAAGCGGAACCGCCTTGCCAGCCTGGAGGAAATAGGGAAAGCGCTCCCCGCCGAGGGCTGCTCGGTCGTGCACGGAGTATTGAATGCAGAGGAGTTCGGTGTCCCGCAAACACGCCGTTGCGCCGTGCTGATCGTCTGCCGCAGTGGAGCGGCGGCACTCCCGCAGCCGACGCACCCCCGATCGGCCTGCTCTCCAGATCTTCTCCACCTGGACGTCCACCGCTGACTCATCGCCTCGTGGGCGACGTGGCTTCCGGCGTTACCTGCGTGCGTCGGAAGTCCGTGAGACGCTCTCCGGTCCCCTGCGAAGCCCTTCAAGATCAACACGCTATTACAACGTGATCACCGTCAGACGGCTGCCGCGAGCCGCATCTGGCCGCACACAGACGAAGACCCCGCACGCAGCGAGGTGGCTGGCGGCGGGGTCTTGGCACACTTGCACAGTGTGCCCCCGGCAGGATTCGAACCTGCGCACACGGCTCCGGAGGCCGTTGCTCTATCCCCTGAGCTACGGGGGCGACGGGAAGAACATTAGCAGGTTGGGGAGGGTGGGCGTGACGGGGTTTCGGGGTGGGGGTGGGAGGTCGGGCGGGGCCCGGGGGAGGGTTCACCCCTGGCGGGGAAGAAGTGGGCAAAACGCGGACGCGTCGCGAGGGGGCGCCTACGATTCCGGGTGTGGCGGGCGCGTCCGGCCGGGTGCTCGTTGTCGACGACAACAGGGTCATCCGGCAGCTGATCAGGGTCAACCTGGAGCTGGAGGGCTTCGAGGTGGTGACCGCGGCCGATGGTGCCGAGTGCCTGGAGATCGTGCATTCGGTGCAGCCGGACGTGGTGACCCTCGACGTGGTGATGCCCCGCCTCGACGGGGTGCGGACGGCGGGCCGGCTGCGGGCGGACCCGCGGACCCGCCAGGTGGGCATCGTGATGGTCAGCGCCGGCGGCCTCCCGGAGGCGGCCGGCGGTCCGGGCGGGGTCGACGCGTATCTGGCGAAGCCGTTCGAGCCCGCGGTGCTCGTGGAGACCGTACGCAGGCTGGTCCGGCGCGGCCCGCGCCCACCCGCCCCGCCGAAGGACCCGACCTCCCCCACGGACCCCGCCCCGCCGAAGGACCCCGAAACCGCACCCGCCCCGTGAGCCCCACCCCGTAAACCCGCTCGCCGCCCCACCCCCACCCTCGCCTACGCTCTTCCCGTGACCCCCGCCGAGCTGTCCCGCGCCGTCCTGACCACGGTGCGCCGTGCCGTCGACGCGGCCGAGCTGGCCGTGGCGGTCCCCGAGAAGGTGGTGGTGCAGCGCCCGCCCCGCCCCGGCTGCGGCGACTACGCCACGAACGTGGCACTCCAGCTCGCCGGCCCGGCCGGCCGCACCCCGCGGGAGGTCGCGGAGATCCTGCGCCGCCGCCTCACCCGCGAACCGGGCATCGCCGACGTGCAGATCGCCGGCGCCGGCTTCCTGAACATCACGCTCAGCTCGCGCGCGTACGATGTCGTGGTCCACCGGGTCCGCGAGCAGCGCGAGCGGTACGGGTACGGCGACGGCCTCGCCGACCTGCACGCCACCGTGGCCGCGGCCCCCGGCACCGTACGGGGCACGCTCGTCGCCGAAGTGGTGAACGGCTTGCTGCGGGCCGCGGGCGCCCACCCCGGCACCCCGCCCGAGCCCCTGGACGTGGCCGAACCGCCCACCGACGGCGCACCCACCCCCCTCACGTACGCCGCCCTCCAAACCCTCCTCGGCCCCGACGCCACCCGCTGGGCCCTGCTCCGCCCGCCCGCCGAGGACCCCCCGCGCCTGGACGCCGCCGCCCGCGCCGCCCTGCTCGCCCAGACCGAGGCCAACCCGCTCTTCCGCGTCCGCTACGCCCACGCCCGCACCCGCGCCCTCCTCCGCAACGCCCGCGACCTGGGCATGCCGTCCGACGGCCCGGCCCCGTACGACGACCCGTACGGTGAAGCGGACCCGTGTACGGTCGAAGGAAGCGGTACGAGCGGCACCTTCGTCGACGGCGACGGGTCCGCGACGGCGCCACCGGGCCCGCCCGGCCTGCCGCACCACCCCGCGGAGACCGAACTCCTCGGCCTGATCGCCGACTTCCCCCGCGTGGTGGAGAGCGCCGCCCGCCGCCGCGGCCCCGACCGGGTCGCCCGGCACCTGGAACGCCTCGCCGACGCCTTCGCCCGGTTCCACGACGAGTGCCCGGTCCTGCCGAAGGGCGACGAGAAACCCTCGGCCGTCCACGCGGCCCGGCTCCGCCTCACCGACGCGGCGGGGATCGTGCTCGCGGACGGCCTGCGCCTGCTCGGCATCAGCGCCCCCGACCGCATCTGACTCCACCGCATCTGACCCCACCGGATCTGACCCCCGGCGGCCGGACCCACCCGGACCGGAGCCCACCCGAGCCGGACCCCACCCCACCAGAACAACCGCCCGGGCCCTGCCCCGCCCGGACCACGACCGCCCCGAGGAAGCCCCAAGTGAGCCGTTCCGCACACCCCGCCGGCCCCCGCCACGCCGATGTCCTGCCCGAAGGGCACTACGCCGGCCCGCCCGCCGACCTCAACGCCCTCGACCCGCGGATCTGGTCGCGCACCGTCACCCGCAACGGCGACGGCGCCGCGGAGATCGCCGGCCTGGACGTACGCGACCTCGCCGCCGAGTTCGGCACCCCCGCCTACTTCCTGGACGAGGCCGACTTCCGGGCCCGCTGCCGCGCCTGGCGCGCCGCCTTCGGGCACGAGGCCGACGTGTTCTACGCCGGGAAGGCGTTCCTGTCCCGGGCGGTGGTGCGGTGGCTGTACGAGGAGGGCATGAACCTCGACGTCTGCTCGGGCACCGAACTGGCGGTCGCCCTGGACGCCGGGATGCCCGCCGAGCGGATCGCGCTGCACGGCAACAACAAGAGCGCCGCCGAGATCGAGCGGGCGGTGCGCGAGGGCGTCGGCCGGATCGTGCTGGACTCCTTCCAGGAGATCGCCCGGGTCGCCGCCGAGGCCACCCGGCAGGGCCGCCGGCAGCGGGTGCAGATCCGGGTGACCGTCGGGGTCGAGGCGCACACCCACGAGTTCATCGCCACCGCGCACGAGGACCAGAAGTTCGGCATCGGCCTGGCCGACGGGCAGGCCGCCGAGGCCGTCCGCCGGGTGCTCCAGCTCGACAGCCTGGAGCTGGCCGGCATCCACAGCCACATCGGCTCGCAGATCTTCGACATGGCCGGGTTCGAGGTCGCCGCCCGCCGGGTGGTCTCGCTGCTCGCCGAGGTGCGCGACGAGCACGGCGTGGAACTGCCCGAGATCGACCTCGGCGGGGGCCTGGGCATCGCCTACACCCCGGAGGACGACCCGCGCGAGCCGCACGAGATCGCGAAGGCGCTCGGCGAGATCGTCGCCCGCGAGTGCGACGCGGCGCGGCTGACCCCGCCGCGGCTGTCCGTCGAGCCCGGGCGGGCGATCGTGGGCCCGACCGCCTTCACGCTGTACGAGGTGGGCACCGTCAAGCCGCTCGACGGCCTGCGGACGTACGTCAGTGTCGACGGCGGCATGTCCGACAACATCCGTACCGCGCTGTACGACGCCGAGTACAGCGTGGCGCTGGTCTCGCGGGCCAGCGACGCCGAGCCGATGCTGTCGCGGGTGGTCGGCAAGCACTGCGAGAGCGGCGACATCGTGGTCAAGGACGCGTTCCTGCCGGCCGACCTCGCGCCGGGGGACCTGCTGGCGGTGCCCGCGACGGGCGCGTACTGCCGGGCGATGGCCAGCAACTACAACCACGCGCTGCGGCCGCCGGTGGTCGCGGTCGCCGACGGCGAGGCCCGGGTGATCGTGCGGCGCGAGACGGAGGAGGACCTGCTCGCGCTCGACGTGGGCTGAGGCCCGCTTCCGCCGGTGGGCGGCGCCGCTTCCGGGACCGTTCACCGGCGGAGGGTTGCGCGTGCGGTTCGGCGCGCTCCCCGAATTCGTCCGGCTCCGCCCGCGCGGGGGCGGAAGATCTCATGGGGCGTACGGCGGGTCTCGCGATCCGGACAGGGCGTGGTTTCTCCCGTTCGGTGCGTGAGACTGGTCCTTTCAACGAGGTGCGGGCGCCCTCCGCACCCCGCGCGAGCGGGCCGGCGGGGGCGGGGCCCGGCCCCGTTCGACGAGCCAGACACGTGTGACGAGAGACGAGGTCGGATGATGCGTACGCGTCCGCTGAAGGTGGCGCTGCTGGGGTGCGGTGTGGTCGGCTCCGAGGTCACGCGCATCATCACGACGCAGGCGGACGACCTCGCCGCGCGGATCGGGGCGCCGATCGAGCTGGCCGGGATCGCCGTCCGCCGCCCGAACAAGGTGCGCGCCGGGGTGCCCGCCGAGCTGCTGACCACCGACGCCACCGCGCTGGTCAAGCGCGGCGACATCGACGTGGTGGTGGAGGTGATCGGCGGCATCGAGCCGGTCCGCACCCTGATCACCACCGCGTTCGAGCACGGCGCCTCGGTGGTGTCGGCGAACAAGGCGCTGCTGGCCGCCGACGGCGCGAACCTGCACGCCAAGGCCGTCGAGCACGGCGTCGACCTGTACTACGAGGCCGCGGTGGCCGGGGCGATCCCGCTGATCCGGCCGCTGCGCGAGTCGCTGGCGGGGGACCGGGTCAACCGGGTGCTGGGCATCGTCAACGGCACCACCAACTTCATCCTCGACAAGATGGACTCCACCGGCGCCGGCTACAGCGAGGCGCTGGACGAGGCCACCGCGCTCGGCTACGCGGAGGCCGACCCGACCGCCGACGTGGAGGGCTTCGACGCCGCCGCGAAGGCGGCGATCCTGGCCGGGATCGCCTTCCACACCCGCGTCACCATCGACGACGTGCACCGCGAGGGCCTCACCGAGGTGACCGCCGCCGACATCGCCTCCGCGCGCAAGATGGGCTGCACGGTCAAGATGCTCGCGATCTGCGAGCGCAGCGCCGACGGCCGCTCGGTCACCGCCCGGGTGCACCCGGCGATGATCCCGCTCAGCCACCCCCTCGCCTCGGTCCGCGAGGCGTACAACGCCGTCTTCGTCGAGGCGGAGGCGGCCGGCCGGCTGATGTTCTACGGGCCCGGCGCGGGCGGCGCTCCCACCGCCTCCGCCGTCCTCGGCGACCTGGTGACGGCCTGCCGCAACAAGCTCGCGGCTACCATCGGAGCAGGCGAGTCCGCGTACACGCGGCTGCCGGTCAGCCCCATGGGCGATGTGGTCACCCGTTACCACATCAGCCTCGACGTGGCGGACAAACCGGGTGTCCTGGCTCAGGTCGCGACGGTGTTCGCCCGGCACGAAGTGTCCATCGGCACGGTGCGGCAGCAGGGCAGGAACCAAGGCAGCGGCGACGACGCCGCGGTCGAGCAGAGCAGTGGCGGGCAGCGCGCGGGCGGCGAGGCTTCGCTCGTCGTCGTCACCCACCGCGCGACCGACGCCGCGCTGTCGGCGACCGTCGCGGCTCTGCGGGAACTCGACACCGTACGCGGCGTGGCCAGCATCATGCGCGTTGAAGGGGAGTAGCACCGTTATGAACGTCAAGGTCGAGCAGCGCCGAATGTCCGGCACCCACCAGTGGCGGGGCATCATCGAGGAGTACCGCGACCGCCTGCCGGTGGGCGCGGACACGCCGGTGGTCTCGCTGCTGGAGGGCGGCACGCCGCTGGTGCCGGCCCAGGTGCTGTCCGAGCGCACCGGGTGCGACGTCCGGCTCAAGGTCGAGGGGGCCAACCCCACCGGGTCCTTCAAGGACCGCGGCATGACCATGGCGATCACCAAGGCGAAGGAGGCCGGCGCCCAGGCGGTCATCTGCGCCTCCACCGGCAACACCTCGGCGTCGGCGGCGGCGTACGCGGTCCGCGCCGGCATGGTCTGCGCGGTGCTGGTGCCGCAGGGCAAGATCGCGCTGGGCAAGATGGGCCAGGCGCTGGTGCACGGCAGCCGCATCCTCCAGGTCGACGGCAACTTCGACGACTGCCTGGACCTGGCCCGCGGCCTGAGCGAGAAGTACCCGGTCGCCCTGGTCAACTCGGTGAACCCGGTGCGGATCGAGGGGCAGAAGACCGCCGCGTTCGAGATCGTGGACGCGCTCGGCGACGCGCCCGACATCCACGTGCTGCCGGTGGGCAACGCGGGCAACATCACCGCGTACTGGAAGGGGTACCGCGAGTACGCCGCCGACGGCCTGGCCACCCGCACCCCGCGGATGTGGGGCTTCCAGGCGGCCGGCTCGGCGCCGATCGTCAACGGCGCGCCGGTGCGCGAGCCGCAGACCATCGCCACCGCCATCCGGATCGGCAACCCGGCGTCCTGGCAGTTCGCCGAGGCCGCCCGCGACGAGTCCGGCGGGCTCATCGAAGCGGTGACCGACCGTCAGATCCTGTCCGCCTACCGGCTGCTGGCCGGCCGTGAGGGCGTCTTCGTGGAGCCCGCCTCCGCCGCCTCCGTCGCCGGGCTGCTCAAGGCCGCTGACGAGGGGCGCGTCGACCCCGGCCAGCGCATCGTCTGCACGGTCACCGGCAACGGGCTCAAGGACCCGGACTGGGCCGTCGCCGGCGCCCCGCAGCCCATCACGGTCCCCGTCGACGCGGACGCCGCCGCCACGCAACTCGGCCTGGCCTGAACCCCTTGCGGAGGGGCGCGGGGAGCCGTGTGCTCCCCGCGCCCCTCCCGCGCACCCCTTTTCCCAGCAGCCACCCCCGTAAGGGGCGCACACCGCCGCGGCGACACGCATCACGCGCGGTCCGTGCGCCCTATGTCGCGGGGGAACCTTGTTTCGATAGGCTTACCCCAGCGGCGCAATCGCGCCCGGTTCCGGCTGATGCCGCCGCATCGCCATTTCCCGCCTTGCCGCATGGCAACGGAGCCACGCCCGCAGGGCGTACGCACCAAGGAGATTCGTCGAACGATGGCCGGTCCTGCGTTCCGCGCCGCCGCAGTAAGAGTGCGCGTCCCCGCGACCAGCGCGAACCTCGGCCCTGGCTTCGACGCGTTCGGCCTGGCCCTGGGGCTGTACGACGACGTGGTGGTCCGCGTAGCCGACTCCGGTCTGCACGTGGACATCGCCGGTGAGGGCGCGGACACCCTGGCCCGCGACGAGAAGCACCTGGTCGTGCGCAGCCTGCGCACCGCCTTCGACCTGCTCGGCGGCCAGCCGCGCGGCCTGGAGGTGGTGTGTGCCAACCGCATCCCGCACGGCCGCGGCCTGGGCTCGTCGTCGGCCGCGATCTGCGCGGGCATCATGGCCGCCCGCGCGGTGACGATAGGCGGCCCGGCGGGGCTCGGCGACACCGCCCTGCTGGAGCTGGCCACCGAGATCGAAGGGCACCCCGACAACGTGGCGGCGTGCCTGATGGGCGGCTTCACGCTGGCCTGGACCGAGAACGGGGCCGCGCGGGCGGTCCGGATGGAGCCGGCCGCCTCGCTGGTCCCGGTGGTCTTCGTGCCGGCGGTGCCGGTGCTCACCGAGACCGCGCGCGGGCTGCTGCCCCGTACCGTGCCGCACGTGGACGCCGCGGCGAACGCGGGCCGGGCCGCGCTGCTGGTCGAGGCGCTGACCAGGCGCCCCGAGCTGCTGCTGCCGGCCACCGAGGACCGGCTGCACCAGGAGTACCGGGGCCCGGCGATGCCGGAGACCCTGGCGCTGGTGAACCGTCTGCGGGCCGATGGCGTCCCTGCTGTCGTGTCGGGTGCCGGGCCGACCGTACTGGCCCTGACCGACGAGGGGGCCGCGGACAAGGTGTCCCGGCTCGCCGGGGACGGCTGGGCGGCCAACCGCCTGGCGCTGGACGCCGCCGGGGCGAGTGTCCTGCCGCTCGCAGGTGGGCAGTGACACGATTGCCGGTCGAAGAGAGGGGGAATATCTGTTGGACCGGGTAGTGTTAACCTCAAGCCAGCATTCGCCGCCCTTTGGGCGCGATGGGCTGTGTCCCCGCAGTGGGACCGCACTTCTTCCGGGAGCCTCCCACCCCGTATAGGCAGCCAGTCCGGGTCGGCCGGACAGCCTCTGCGGGACGTGCCGAGCACGCTCCGGATTCGGTACGAGTTCTCTCCGTGCCGAGAGCATTCATGTATTTCTGCCGTCATCAGGCAGACCACCGCCCCGGGTCGAAGCAGCGGGAACGCGAAGACCCGGACAGCACGACCGGTCGCCGAGCCAGACAGGCCGACGCCCGCTCCAGGGAAG
Organism: Actinacidiphila sp. bgisy144; assembly: GCF_057708105.1. NCBI lineage: Bacteria > Bacillati > Actinomycetota > Actinomycetes > Kitasatosporales > Streptomycetaceae > Actinacidiphila > Actinacidiphila sp. bgisy144. Next base: position 106,686 of record NZ_JBYIRM010000008.1, read on the forward strand.
GACCCTTCGTGAGCGACACCACCGATCTGATGGGCGTGCGCGCAGACAACACTGTCGCCGCGTCCGAAGCCGACGCGCCTGCCTCCGGTGCTGCCACGGCCGCCCGGCGCCGTCGGTCCGGGACCGGCCTGGAGGGCATGGTCCTGGCCGAACTCCAGCAGGTCGCCGCAGGTCTCGGCATCAAGGGCACCGCGCGGATGCGCAAGGGCCAGCTCATCGAGACGATCAAGGAGCGCCAGGCCGGCGGCGGCGCCGCGGCCGACAAGGCGGCCCCCGCGGCCGGCGCGCCGGCCGAGAAGCCCAAGCGCCGCGCCACCTCGCGCGCCCGCCTGGAGCAGGCGGACAAGGCCGCCGAGGCCCCGGCGGCCGCCGCACCGGCCGTGAAGGAGCCGGAGAAGGCGAAGCAGCAGCAGATCGAGATCCCCGGCCAGCCGGCCGGTGAGAAGGCGAAGGCCGCCGCCGCGGCCGGCGAGAAGTCGCAGGGGGCGCAGGCGGCACCGGCCGACAGCGGCGCCGACAAGGCCGCCGAGGCCGTCGCCGACACCGCCGAGGGCCGGGAGGCCAAGGGCGGCGACACCAGGCACCAGGGCGGCGCGGACGACCGCCAGGACCGCCAGCGCGGCCCCCGGGACCGCCGTGAGCGGCAGCGCGACCGCCAGCGCAACCGCGGCGAGGACGGCGGCGAGGGCCAGCAGGGCGGCGGCCAGAGCCGCCGGGAGCGCCAGCAGGGCGGCGGCGGCCAGCAGCACCAGGGCGGCGGCCAGCACCAGCAGGGCCAGCAGGAGGACGACGAGTTCGGCGAGGGCCGCGGCCGGCGCCGGGGCCGCTACCGCGACCGCCGCGGCCGCGGCCGGGGCCGGGACGAGTTCGGCGCCGGTGAGCCGCAGGTCGCCGAGGACGACGTGCTGATCCCCGTCGCGGGCATCCTCGACATCCTCGACAACTACGCGTTCATCCGCACCTCCGGCTACCTGCCGGGGCCGAACGACGTGTACGTCTCGCTCGCCCAGGTCCGCAAGAACGGCCTGCGCAAGGGCGACCACGTCACCGGCGCGGTGCGCCAGCCCAAGGACGGCGAGCGGCGCGAGAAGTTCAACGCGCTGGTCCGCCTGGACTCCGCGAACGGCATGGGCGCCGACTCCGGCCGCGGCCGTCCGGAGTTCAACAAGCTCACCCCGCTGTACCCGCAGGACCGGCTCCGGCTGGAGACCGACCCGGGCGTGCTGACCACCCGGATCATCGACCTGGTCTCGCCGATCGGCAAGGGCCAGCGCGGTCTGATCGTCGCCCCGCCCAAGACCGGCAAGACGATGATCATGCAGGCGATCGCCAACGCGATCACCACCAACAACCCCGAGTGCCACCTGATGGTCGTCCTCGTCGACGAGCGGCCCGAAGAGGTCACCGACATGCAGCGCTCGGTGAAGGGCGAGGTCATCTCCTCGACCTTCGACCGGCCCGCCGAGGACCACACCACCGTCGCCGAGCTCGCCATCGAGCGCGCCAAGCGCCTGGTGGAGCTGGGCCACGACGTGGTGGTGCTGCTCGACTCCATCACCCGCCTGGGCCGCGCCTACAACCTGGCCGCGCCCGCCTCCGGCCGCATCCTGTCCGGCGGTGTCGACTCGACCGCGCTCTACCCGCCGAAGCGCTTCTTCGGCGCCGCGCGCAACATCGAGGACGGCGGCTCGCTGACCATCCTGGCCACCGCGCTGGTCGAGACCGGCTCGCGGATGGACGAGGTGATCTTCGAGGAGTTCAAGGGCACCGGCAACATGGAGCTCAAGCTCGACCGGAAGCTCGCCGACAAGCGCATCTTCCCCGCGGTGGACGTCGACCCGTCCGGCACCCGCAAGGAGGAGATCCTCCTGGACCGCGAGGAGTTGGCGATCGTCTGGAAGCTGCGCCGGGTGCTGCACGCGCTCGACTCGCAGCAGGCGATCGAGCTGCTGCTGGACAAGATGAAGCAGACCAAGTCCAACGCCGAGTTCCTGATGCAGATCGCCAAGACCACCCCTGGCCAGAACAACGACTGACCGTCGCCGGCGGCGCATGTCGCCGTAATCGGCCGAACCGCCCGCGTAACCCCGTTGACCTGGGGATACGCGGGCGGTCCTGCGTTGTGCCGGTGGAGTGGCCCGGCGCTCGGATGGCGGCACCCGGCCCCGGGGGCGCACGATGGAAGGTCCGGGGGACCGGCTCGTCGAGGACGCAGGAAGCCGAGGTGCTGCCCATGCCGGACGCACAGCAGCCGCGGACCGGCTCCAGCCCCAGTGGGGCCGGAGAGGGCCGCAGGCGCCGCCGGAGGGCCCTGCACGCGACCGCGTGGGCCGTGTCCGGGGTGGTGCTGCTGGGCGCGGGCGGCGCCGGCTACCTCTACCACCGGTTCAACGCCAACATCCACAGCGTGGACATCGACGGCGCGCTGGGCACCCACCGCCCGGCCAAGCTCGGCAACGGCTCGATGGACATCCTGGTGCTCGGCTCGGACTCCCGCTCCGGCGCGAACCGCGTGTACGGCCACGACAGCGGCACCGCCCGCTCGGACACCGCGATGGTCGTGCACCTGGCCAAGGGCCACCGCACGGCGAGCGTGGTGAGCATCCCGCGTGACACCCTCGTCGACCGCCCCGCGTGCACCGGGGCCAAGGGCGCCGCCGAGCCCGCCCAGCAGCAGGTCATGTTCAACAGCGCCTACGAGACCGGCGGCCCCGCCTGCGCGGTCAAGACCGTCGAGCAGCTCACCGGGCTGCGGATGGACCACTACATCGAGGTCGACTTCACCGGCTTCAAGAACCTCGTCAACGCGCTGGGCGGGGTGCCGCTGACCACCACGAAGGCCATCCACGACGACAAGAGCCACCTGAGCCTGGCGGCCGGCTCCCACACCCTCGACGGCGACCAGGCGCTCGGCCTGGTCCGCACCCGGCACGGCGTCGCCGACGGCAGCGACCTGGGCCGTATCCAGCTCCAGCAGGCGTTCATCAAGGCGCTGATCCACCGGGTCGGCGGCCTGGGGCTGTTCACCAACCCGGAGAAGCTGTTCTCCGTCGCCGACACCGCCACCAAGGCGGTCACCACCGACACCGGCCTGGGCTCGGTGAACAAGCTGATGGGGCTCGCCCAGAGCGTGCAGCACCTGCGACCGGACCATGTGCACATGGTGACGCTGCCGGTCCGCTACGACCCCGCCGACCACAACCGGGTCGAGCCGATCCAGGCCCAGGCCGCGCGGGTGTGGGCCGCGCTGCGCGCCGACAAGCCGATCCCCGCCGACGCCACCAAGGGCTCGGTCGCCGAGCGGGAGAAGGCCGGCAAGGTGGTCGGCAGCTCCTCGTCCGCACCGCGCTGACCTGGGCGGACATCCCGGGAATGATTCGGGCCCGGAGCTGGTTTTGGTAGCTGCGGCCAGTCCTGGCAGACTGGTCCGCTGGTCCCGGTTCACGCTCACGCAAACCCGCAGGAGCGACCCGGCGCCCTCCCGAACCTAGGAGCACCCGTGAAGCGCGAGATCCACCCCGAGTACGTAGAGACCCAGGTCACCTGCACCTGCGGCGCCTCTTTCACCACCCGCAGCACCGAGACCAGCGGCCAGATCCGTGCGGACGTGTGCTCCGAGTGCCACCCGTTCTACACGGGCAAGCAGAAGATCCTCGACACCGGCGGCCGCGTGGCCCGCTTCGAGGCCCGCTTCGGCAAGAACGCCGGGTCCGCCAAGAAGTAGCGGCCCGACCAGCGCCGGTCTCCGGTCGCCCCGCCCAGGGCGACCGGACCGGCGCTTTGTCGTCCTGCCCCGCGTCCGAAGCCGGCGGCGCCGCGTCCCAGGCGCCCCGGTCCCAGGCAGTACCTACTCCTCCAGGAAGCCATGATGTTCGAGGCGGTCGAGGAACTGATCGGCGAACATGCCGACCTCGAAAAGCAGCTTGCCGACCCCGCGGTCCACACCGACCAGGCCAACGCCCGCCGCCTCAACAAGCGGTACGCGGAACTCACCCCCATCATCGCCACCTACCGCTCCTGGCGGCAGGCCGGCGAGGACGCCGAGACCGCCCGCGAACTGGCCGCGGAAGAACCGGAGTTCGCCGCCGAGGTCAAGGAGCTGGACAAGCAGCGCGAGGAGCTGACCGACCGGCTGCGGCTGCTGCTGGTGCCGCGCGACCCCAGCGACGACAAGGACGTCATCCTGGAGGTCAAGGCCGGCGAGGGCGGCGAGGAGTCCGCGCTGTTCGCCGGCGACCTGCTGCGGATGTACCTGCGGTACGCCGAGCGGGTCGGCTGGAAGACCGAGATCCTCGACGCCAACGCCTCCGACCTCGGCGGCTACAAGGACGTCCAGGTCGCCGTGAAGGCCAAGAGCACCCATGAGCCCGGCCAGGGCGTCTGGGCCCGCCTGAAGTACGAAGGCGGGGTGCACCGCGTGCAGCGCGTGCCCGCCACCGAGTCGCAGGGCCGTATCCACACCTCTGCCGCCGGCGTGCTGGTCACCCCGGAGGCCGAGGAGGTCGAGGTCGAGATCGGCCCCAACGACCTGCGGATCGACGTCTACCGCTCCTCCGGCCCCGGCGGCCAGTCGGTCAACACCACCGACTCCGCGGTCCGCATCACCCACCTCCCCACCGGCCTGGTGGTCTCCTGCCAGAACGAGAAGAGCCAGCTGCAGAACAAGGAGTCGGCGATGCGCATCCTGCGCTCCCGGCTGCTGGCCGCCGCCCAGGAGGAGGCCGAGCGCGAGGCGTCCGACGCCCGCCGCAGCCAGGTCCGCACCGTCGACCGCTCCGAGCGCATCCGGACGTACAACTTTCCGGAGAACCGGATCTCCGACCACCGCGTCGGCTTCAAGGCGTACAACCTGGACCAGGTGCTCGACGGCGACCTCGACGCGATGATCCAGGCGTGTGTCGACGCCGACTCCGCCGCGAAGCTGGCCGCCGCCGGCGACGGCAGCTGAGAAGGGGCCCCACGTGAACCTGCTGCTCGCCGAGGTGGCCCAGGCCGCCCAGCGCCTGGCCGACGCGGGCGTGCCCTCGCCCCGCTTCGACGCCGAGGAACTGGCCGCCTACGTACACGGCATCAAGCGCGGCGAGCTGCACACCGTGGCCGACGCCGACTTCGACGCGCGCTACTGGGAGGCCGTCGCCCGCCGCGAGGCCCGCGAACCGCTCCAGCACATCACCGGCCGCGCCTTCTTCCGCTACCTGGAACTCCAGGTCGGGCCCGGGGTGTTCGTGCCCCGCCCGGAGACGGAGTCGGTGGTCGGCTGGGCGATAGACGCCGTCCGGGCCATGGACGTCGCCGAGCCGCTCATCGTCGACCTGTGCACCGGCTCCGGCGCGATCGCCCTCGCACTGGCCCAGGAGGTGCCCCGCTCCCGGGTGCACGCGGTGGAGCTGTCCGAACAGGCCCTGGAGTGGGCCCGCAAGAACGTCGCCGGCAGCAAGGTCGACCTGCGGCACGGCGACGCGCTGGCCGCGTTCCCCGAACTCAACGGCCAGGTCGACCTGGTGATCTCCAACCCGCCCTACATCCCGCTCACCGAGTGGGAGTACGTCGCCCCCGAGGCCCGCGACCACGACCCCGAACTCGCCCTGTTCTCCGGCGAGGACGGCCTGGACACCATCCGCGGCATCGAACGCGCCGCCCACCGCCTGCTGCGGCCCGGCGGCGTGGTCGTCGTCGAGCACGCCGACTCCCAGGGCGGCCAGGTGCCGTGGATCTTCAAGGAGGACGCCGGCTGGGCGGACGCGGCCGACCACCCGGACCTGAACAACCGGCCGCGCTTCACCACGGCCCGCAAGGCGATGCCCTGATGACCCGGGCCCTGCCTCGGCAGGACGACAGACCACTACGCAGGGAGACAAAGATGGCACGGCGATACGACTGCGCGGACGCGACCGACCGGGTCACGGGGCTGCGCGAGGCCACCTCGGCGGTCAAGCGCGGCGAACTCGTGGTGCTGCCGACCGACACCGTCTACGGCATCGGCGCCGACGCCTTCGACAAGGACGCCGTCGGCGACCTGCTGGAGGCCAAGGGCCGCGGCCGCAGCATGCCCTCCCCGGTCCTGGTCGCCTCCCCGAACACCCTGCACGGCATCGTCACCGACTTCTCCGAGCAGGCCTGGGAACTCGTCGACGCCTTCTGGCCGGGCGCCCTGACCCTCGTCACCAGGCACCAGCCGTCGCTCCAGTGGGACCTGGGCGAGACCCGCGGCACCGTCGCCGTCCGCATGCCCCTGCACCCGGTCGCCATCGAACTGCTCACCGAGACCGGCCCGATGGCCGTCTCCAGCGCCAACCTCAGCGGCATGCCCTCCCCGCAGGACTGCGACGCCGCCCAGGGCATGCTCGGCGACTCCGTGGCCGTCTACCTCGACGCCGGCCCGACGCCCGCCGCCGTGCCCTCCTCGATCGTCGACGTCACCGGCAAGGTCCCGGTGCTGCTGCGGGCGGGCGCGATCAGCGCCGAGGAACTGCGCAAGGTCGCCCCCGACCTCCAGGAGCGCCGTTGACCGCGCCCAACGGGCGTGCCATACGAGGACTCACCGCTTCACCGACCGCGATCGGGGGAGCCGGCCTCCCCGTCCACGCCCCCCACGATGTGCTGCGCGTACTGCACGTGTGCACCGGCAACGTCTGCCGCTCCCCGATGGCCGAGCGGCTGATGCGGCACGGCCTCGCCCAGCGGCTGGGCGCCGACGCGGACGCCATCCTGGTGGAGTCCGCCGGCACCTGGGGCCACGAAGGCGCCCCGATGGAGCTGCACGCCGCGGCCGTCCTCGCCGAACACGGCGCGGACACCGCGGACTTCACCGGCCGCGAACTGCTCGACGACCATGTCATCGACGCCGACCTGGTGCTCACCGCCACCCGCGACCACCGCGCCCAGGTCATCTCGATGGGCCACGCGGCGGGCCTGCGCACCTTCACGCTCAAGGAGTTCACCCGGCTGGTGCGGGCGATAGACCCGGCCACCCTGCCCGACGGCAGCGTCACCGAGCGGGCCCGCGCGCTGGTGCGTGCCGCGGCCGCGCTGCGCGGCTGGCTGCTGGCGCCCAGCCCGGACGCCGACGAGGTCCACGACCCGTACGGCGCCCCGATCACGTACTTCCGCAGCATCGGCGACGAGATCCAGGACGCCCTGGACCCGGTCGTGACCGCGCTCACCGGGATTCCGGCCCGGGTCTGAGCCCGCGGCCGCACGCCCCGCCGCCCGGCCGCGGGAGACGCCCGCACGCCCCTGCACGGGCGGCCCGGCGGCCGTGACCTGACCGCCGCCGTGCTGCGTCCTGAACGTGATCTTGGTCGCTCCGCGGCGGCCCCGTGCGCCCGCCGCCGCCGGGCGCATTGCGCGCACCCGCCGCCGACCTGCGGTTTCGGCGGCCGCCATGGCGAGCGCGACTTTGTTACCTGCCCGCTACCGGTGCCCGGGAACCCTCCGGGCCCCCTGTGAGTCTGGGTAGGTGTTCGCGGTCCCGGCCCGGCCACCACTAGGGTGTGACGCTGTGAAGATCCCCCGGACGTGTGCGCGTGCCCGCCGCACCCCCGAATACGTCGGAGGCTGCCTGTGCGCGAGTACCTGCTGACCCTGTGCGTCTCCGCGGCCGTCACCTATCTGCTGACCGGCCCGGTGCGGAAGTTCGCGATCGCGGCGGGCGCGATGCCCCCGATCCGCGACCGGGACGTGCACAAGGAGCCGATTCCGCGGCTGGGCGGTATCGCGATGTTCGGCGGGCTGTGCGCGGGGCTGCTGGTCGCCGCCCACCTCAACAACCTCTCCGCGGTCTTCAAACTCTCCAGCGAGCCGCGGGCGCTGCTCTCCGGCGCCGGACTGATCTGGCTGCTGGGCGTGCTCGACGACAAGTGGGGCGTGGACGCGCTGATCAAGCTCGGCGTGCAGATGATCGCCGCGGGCGTGATGGTCTTCCAGGGCCTGGCCATCCTGTGGCTGCCGGTGCCGGGCTTCGGCACCATCATCTTCACCCCGGTCCAGTCCACGCTGCTCACCGTCGCGCTGGTGGTGATCACCATCAACGCGGTCAACTTCGTCGACGGCCTCGACGGCCTCGCGTCCGGCATGGTGTGCATCGCCTCGATCGCGTTCTTCATGTACGCCTACCGCATGTGGTACGGCTACGGCATCGAGCAGGCCGCGCCCGCGACGCTCTTCTCGGCGATCCTGATCGGCATGTGCCTGGGCTTCCTGCCGCACAACATCCACCCGGCGCGGATCTTCATGGGCGACTCCGGGTCGATGCTGATCGGCCTGGTGCTGGCCTCGGGCGCGATCTCGATCACCGGCCAGGTCGACCCGGACGCCATCACCGACTTCACCGGGTCCACCCGGCAGACCGTGCACTTCATGGTGCCGGTCTACATGCCGCTGCTGCTGCCGCTGACGATGATCGCGATCCCGGCCGCGGACCTGGTGCTCGCGGTGGTGCGCCGGACCTGGCGCGGCCAGTCCCCGTTCGCCGCCGACCGCGGCCACCTGCACCACCGGCTGCTGGAGTTGGGGCACACCCACAGCCGCGCGGTGCTGATCATGTACTTCTGGGCGGCGCTGTTCGCCTTCTCCGCGGTGGCGTTCTCGGTCAGCTCCTCCAGCCTGTGGATCGTGCTGGTGATCGTGGCGCTCAGCGGGATCGGCCTGGTGGTGCTGCTGCTGCCGGCCTTCCGGCCGCACGCGCCGCGCTGGGCGGAGTCCGTGGTGCCGCCGCGCTACCGCCGCCGGCGCCGCCGGCTGGCGGCCGCCGCGGCCGCGGCCGAGCGGGAGATGAACGGCCCGGACCGGCCGGCGCTGCACGGCTCGACCGCGGTCGGCGACCGGCCGCGCATGCCGGAGCGCTCCACCGCCGCACAGACCGGGACCGCCAACTCCGCGCCCAGCCCCGCGCCGACCGCGAACAGCGGCCGGTGAAACGGCGGCGAGGTCGTGAGCGTCCGACCGCGGACAGTGAAAAGGCCTTTTCCGAGTGGGGGACAACTCCGGTAAATGGGGCGGCGTGTCGCTACCTCCTGCGTGTGACAGGCAGCACATCTTCATGGTAAAGACCGCATCAAAAACTTTGTGATAGCGTTCACGAAAGCAGGGACACGCCGAAAGACCTTGAGAGACACGGTCTTCCGGCGAGAGGCACACCCGCGCTTCCTTTCCGCCTCGCCCTCGCTCGTCTCCGACGACACCCGCTCGCCCCAACTCCCGCCGGAGGAGCCGCCCCATGCAGCCCAACGACGCCCGGATTCTCCGGGGCTCCGCCCTCGTGGCCGGGCCCGTCGGAGTGGTCGCCACCGTGGTCAGTGCCCTCGTCGCAGGCGAGAAGGGCCTGGTCGGCGGTGTGGTGGCAGTCGCCGTCGTGGCGGTCTTCTTCGCGGCCGGCTCCTGGGCGCTGATGCGGATCACCGAGAACCGGCCGCAGGTGGCGATGTCCGCGGGCATGCTGGTCTACGCCGTGCAGATCCTGCTGATCGGCGTCTTCATCGTCGTCTTCAAGGACACCAGCGCCTTCAACGGCCGCGCCTTCGGCCTGACCCTGCTGGTCACCGCGCTCGCCTGGGTGGGCGGCCAGATCAAGCAGACGCTCACCAGCCGGATGCTCTACGTCGATCCCGAACCCTCGGTCCCCGCCGCCCGGAAGCAGGAGGCGGACGCGGTCGGGACGGGGTCGCGCGATGCTACGTAAGGGGAGGGTAAGGGGCCTTCATCCAGGTCTGCTATCGTCCGGAGTCGCATCCGGACGTGAGGGCCCCTCGCACATGCAGAGGGTCAAGCCCCCGCGCCCTGCGGTGTATTCGGAACCGGAACCGCATCGGCGGCACGGACGACGGATGCCCGCGACGCGATGCGGGCTCTCAGCGGACCGGGCGGGCTTCGCCACGCCCTACCCGCAGTGCCGAACAGCGGCCCCACCAGCCGCGCTGACACACAAGGTTGCCGTTACTTATGCGTCACGACGAAGGAGTCACGGGTGAGTGCCCACACGCTGCTCGCTGAAGCTGGATGCCATATCCAGCACGGTTGCGCATTCCCCGCTCCGGGCCTCAACTCGTTCGACTTCAAGCCGATCTTCAGCATCGGCAGCTTCGACTTCACCAAGCCGATGCTGCTCGCGATCATCTGCATGCTGCTGGTGGTGGGCTTCTTCTGGGCTGCGTTCCGCAAGCCGAAGCTCGTACCGGGGAAGCTCCAGCTGGTCGGTGAGATCGGCTACACGTTCGTGGCCCGCAGCATCGCCCGCGAAGTGATCGGCAAGAAGGGCGACAAGTACGTCCCCTTCCTCACGTCGATCTTCTTCTTCGTGTGGCTCATGAACATCATGTCGATCATCCCGGTCGCGCAGTTCCCCGCCACCTCGCGGTTCGCGTTCCCGGTGGGCCTGGCCGCCCTGGTGTTCATCACCTACATGTACCTGACGTTCAAGACCAACGGTTTCCGCGGCGGCATCAAGAACCTCGTCTGGATCGACGGCCTGCCCTGGCCGCTGGTGCCGCTCATCGTGGTGCTGGAGTTCTTCTCCAACGTCATCCTCCGGCCGTTCACCCTCGCGGTGCGGCTGTGGGCCAACATGTTCGCCGGCCACATGCTGATCGTGATGTTCAGCGTGGCGAGCTGGTATCTGCTGACGCCGTCGCTGTTCACGGCGGTGTCCGGAGCGTCCTTCATCATCGCGCTCCTGATGACCACGCTCGAGGTGCTGATCCAGTTCCTCCAGGCGTACATCTTCACGCTGCTCGCCTCGATCTACATCCAGGGAGCGCTCGAAGAGGGTCACTGACCCGCGCCACGAGCCCCTCCACCGAAACTTCCGCTGGGAAGCCCCCCAACGGACCGCATCACAAAGGAAGACAGGGAAATGTCTGCCGAGCTCGTTAACCTCGCCGCCGCCACCACCGCCGGCCGCCTGGGCGCGGTCGCCTACGGCCTCGCCGCCATCGGCCCGGGCGTGGGCATCGGTCTGGTCTTCGGCCACTCGATCGAGGCCATGGCCCGCCAGCCCGAGGCCATGCCGGTCATCCGCACCAACATGTTCCTCGGCTTCGCGCTCTGCGAGGTCCTCGCACTGCTCGGCCTGGTCGTCCCCTTCATCTTCCAGAAGTGACCTGGGCTCCCGACCAGTAGCCACTCGACGAAAGGTTCAGACATGTTCACCTTCCTTGCGGAGGAGGGGCAGCAGAACCCGCTGATCCCGGACACCGCGGAACTGATCGTCGGCCTGCTCTGCTTCTTCATCGTCTTCGGCATCCTCGGGAAGAAGCTGCTGCCGAACATCCAGAAGACCCTGGCCGAGCGGCACGACGCGATCGAGGGTGGCCTGGAGCGGGCGGAGAAGGCCCAGGCCGACGCCAATCGCACGCTCGAGGAGTACAAGGCCCAGCTCGCCGAGGCCCGTCACGAGGCGGCCCGGATCACCGAGCAGGCCCGCGAGCAGGGCGCGCAGATCATCGCGGAGATGCGCGAGGAAGGCTCGCGGCAGCGCGACGCCATCATCGCGGCCGGTCACGCCCAGATCGAGGCGGACCGCCGCCAGGTGACGGTCAGCCTCCGGCAGGAGGTCGGCAAGATCGCGACCGACCTGGCCGGCCGGGTGGTCGGCGAGTCCCTGGAGGACTCCGCCCGCCAGTCCCGCGTGGTCGACCGCTTCCTGGACAGCCTTGAGCAGAGCGCGGCCGGCAACGGCGCAGAGGCCGGGGCGGCACGATGAATGGCGCGAGCCGCGAAGCGCTGGCCGCCGCACGCGAGCGACTGGACGCGTTGACCGACAGCACGTCGGTCGACCCGGCCGCGCTCGCCGGCGAACTGGCCGCGGTCACCACGCTGCTCGACCGCGAGAGCGGGCTGCGCCGCGCGCTGACCGACCCGGCCCAGACCGGTGAGGCCAAGGCGGGCCTGGTCCGCCGGCTGCTCGGCACCCAGCTCGGCGGTGAAGCGCTCGACCTGGTGGCCGGCATGGTCAGGTCCCGCTGGTCGCGCTCGCGCGACCTGGTGGACGCCCTGGAGGAGCTGGCCGACAGCGCCGACCTGATCGCCGCCCAGCGCGGTGGCGCGCTGGACGACGTCGAGGACGAGCTCTTCCGGTTCGGCCGGATCGCCGCGGGCAGCCCCGAGCTGCGCGCCGCGCTGTCCGACCGCGCCGCCGGCCCGGAGGCCAAGGGCACGCTGCTGAGCACCCTGCTCGGCGGCCGCGCCAACCCGGTCACGGAACGGCTGGTCGTACGACTGGTCACCGCGCCGCGAGGACGTAGCCTGGAGGGCGGGATCGAATCCCTGTCCAAGCTGGCAGCGGCCCGCCGGGGCCGGACGGTGGCGGAAGTGGTCTCGGCCGTTCCGCTCAGTGACCGGCAGAAGCAGCGGCTCGCAGACGCGCTGTCCCGGATCTACGGCCGCCCGGTGCACCTGAACCTGGACGTGGACCCCTCGGTCCTCGGCGGGGTGCGGGTCCGCGTCGGCGACGAGGTCATCAACGGCTCCATCGCGGACCGGCTCGACGAAGCCGCCCGCCGCATGGCCGGCTGACAGCCACCAACGCAACAAGCATGAAGGCGGCCCTAGTTGGGCCGTGAGGAATACAGGGCCCAACAAGGAGAGCAGGGAACCCAGATGGCGGAGCTCACGATCCGGCCGGAGGAGATCCGGGACGCGCTGGATACTTTCGTCCAGTCGTACCAGCCGGACGCCGCCTCGCGCGAGGAGGTCGGCACGGTCAGCGTTGCCGGTGACGGCATCGCGAAGGTCGAGGGTCTGCCCTCGGCCATGGCGAACGAGTTGCTGAAGTTCGAGGACGGCACCCTCGGCCTCGCCCTCAACCTCGAGGAGCGCGAGATCGGTGCGATCATCCTCGGCGAGTTCGACGGCATCGAGGAGGGCCAGCCGGTGCAGCGCACCGGCGAGGTGCTCTCCGTCGCAGTCGGTGAGGGCTACCTCGGCCGGGTCGTGGACCCGCTGGGCAACCCGATCGACGGCCTCGGCGAGATCGAGACCGAGGGCCGCCGCGCCCTCGAGCTCCAGGCGCCGACCGTCATGCAGCGCAAGTCGGTGCACGAGCCGATGCAGACCGGCCTCAAGGCCGTCGACGCGATGACCCCGATCGGCCGCGGCCAGCGCCAGCTGATCATCGGCGACCGGCAGACCGGCAAGACCGCGCTGACCATCGACACGATCATCAACCAGCGCGACAACTGGCGCTCGGGCGACCCGAAGAAGCAGGTCCGCTGCATCTACGTCGCCATCGGCCAGAAGGGCTCCACCATCGCCGGCGTGCGCGCCGCGCTGGAGGAGGCCGGCGCGCTGGAGTACACCACGATCGTCGCCGCCCCGGCGTCCGACCCGGCCGGCTTCAAGTACCTCGCCCCGTACACCGGCTCGGCCATCGGCCAGCACTGGATGTACCAGGGCAAGCACGTCCTGATCGTCTTCGACGACCTGTCGAAGCAGGCCGACGCCTACCGCGCGGTCTCCCTGCTGCTGCGCCGCCCGCCGGGCCGCGAGGCGTACCCGGGCGACGTGTTCTACCTGCACTCCCGCCTGCTGGAGCGCTGCGCCAAGCTCTCCGACGACCTCGGCGCCGGCTCCATGACCGGTCTGCCGATCGTGGAGACCAAGGCCAACGACGTGTCGGCGTTCATCCCGACCAACGTCATCTCCATCACCGACGGCCAGTGCTTCCTGGAGTCCGACCTCTTCAACGCCGGCCAGCGGCCCGCGCTGAACGTCGGTATCTCGGTCTCCCGCGTCGGCGGCTCCGCGCAGATCAAGGCGATGAAGCAGGTCTCCGGCCGGCTCAAGCTCGACCTCGCGCAGTTCCGCGAGCTGGAGGCGTTCGCCGCCTTCGGTTCCGACCTCGACGCGGCCTCCAAGGCCCAGCTCGAGCGCGGCCAGCGGATGATGGAACTGGTCAAGCAGGGCCAGTACGCGCCCTTCCCGATCGAGGACCAGGTCGTGTCGATCTGGGCCGGCACCACCGGCAAGCTCGACGACGTACCGGTGGAGGACATCCGCCGGTTCGAGCGCGAGCTGCTGGACTACCTGCACCGCGAGCACAAGTCGCTGCTGACCGCGATCGTCGAGACCGGCAAGCTGCCGGACGAGACCGTGGAGACACTGACCGACGCGGTGGCCGCCTTCAAGAAGCAGTTCGAGACGTCCTCGGGCACGCTGCTGGTCGAGGGCTGATCGCATGGGCGCACAGATTCGGGTCTACAAGCGCCGGATCAGGTCCGTCTCCGCCACCAAGAAGATCACCAAGGCGATGGAGATGATCGCGGCCTCGCGGATCATCAAGGCCCAGCGCCAGGTGGCGGCCTCGTCCCCGTACGCGGACGAGCTGACCCGCGCGGTGACCGCGGTCGCGACCGGCTCCAACACCAAGCACCCGCTGACCACCGAGGCGGAGCACCCGACCCGGGCCGCGGTACTGGTCGTGACCAGTGACCGCGGTCTGGCCGGCGGGTACTCCTCCAACGCGATCAAGGCCGCGGAGCGCCTCGGCGAGCAGCTGAGCGCCCAGGGCAAGTCGGTGGAGTCCTATGTCATCGGGCGCAAGGCGGTGGCGTACTACAGCTTCCGTGAGCGCCCGGTCGTGGAGTCCTGGACCGGCTTCTCCGACAGCCCGCAGTACTCCGACGCCAAGGCCGTCGCGGCGCCCCTGATCGAGGCGCTGCTGACGGACACGGCCGAGGGCGGGGTGGACGAGCTGCACATCGTCTTCACCGAGTTCGTCTCGATGATGACGCAGAACCCGGTGGCCAAGCGGCTGCTGCCGCTGACCCTCGACGGCGCGGCGGGCTCCGCCGCGGCCGGCGACGACGGCGACGACGTGCAGCACAAGAAGGGCGAGGCCCTGCCGCTGTTCGAGTTCGAGCCGTCCGCGGAAGGCGTGCTGGACGCGCTGCTGCCGCGGTACGTCGAGAGCCGGATCTACAACGCGCTGCTCCAGGCCGCCGCTTCCGAGCACGCGGCCCGCCGCCGGGCGATGAAGTCCGCGACCGACAACGCGGAAGACCTCATCAAGTCGCTCACGCGGCTTGCCAACGCGGCCCGACAGGCCGACATCACCCAGGAAATCAGCGAGATCGTCGGTGGCGCGAGCGCCCTCGCCGACGCTAGCGCGGGGAGTGACTGACCACATGACCACCACTGTTGAAACCACCACGGCCACCGGGCGCGTGGCGCGGGTCATCGGCCCGGTCGTCGACGTGGAGTTCCCCGTCGACGCCATGCCGGAGATCTACAACGCGCTGCACGTCGACGTGATCGACCCGGCCGCGGACGGCGCCACCAAGACGCTGACCCTCGAGGTCGCGCAGCACCTGGGCGACGGCCTGGTCCGCGCCATCTCCATGCAGCCCACCGACGGCCTGGTCCGCCAGGCCCCGGTGACCAACACCGGCGACGGCATCACCGTGCCGGTCGGCGACGTCACCAAGGGCCGCGTCTTCAACACCCTCGGCCAGATCCTCAACGAGCCGGAGGCCGAGTCCGAGGTCACCGAGCGCTGGGCGATCCACCGCAAGGCGCCGAAGTTCGACGACCTCGAGTCGAAGACCGAGATGTTCGAGACCGGCCTGAAGGTCGTCGACCTGCTCACCCCGTACGTCAAGGGCGGCAAGATCGGCCTGTTCGGCGGCGCGGGCGTCGGCAAGACCGTGCTCATCCAGGAAATGATCATGCGTGTGGCCAAGCTGCACGAGGGCGTTTCCGTCTTCGCCGGCGTCGGCGAGCGCACCCGTGAGGGCAACGACCTGATCGAGGAGATGGCCGAGTCCGGCGTGCTCCCGCAGACCGCCCTCGTCTTCGGCCAGATGGACGAGCCGCCGGGCACCCGGCTGCGCGTCGCCCTGGCCGGCCTGACCATGGCGGAGTACTTCCGCGATGTGCAGAACCAGGACGTGCTGTTCTTCATCGACAACATCTTCCGGTTCACCCAGGCCGGTTCCGAGGTCTCCACGCTGCTCGGCCGGATGCCCTCCGCGGTGGGCTACCAGCCGAACCTCGCCGACGAGATGGGTCTGCTCCAGGAGCGGATCACCTCGACCCGCGGCCACTCGATCACCTCGATGCAGGCGATCTACGTCCCCGCGGACGACCTGACCGACCCGGCCCCGGCCACGACCTTCGCGCACCTCGACGCGACGACCGTGCTCTCCCGGCCGATCTCGGAGAAGGGCATCTACCCCGCGGTGGACCCGCTGGACTCCACCTCGCGCATCCTGGACCCGCGCTACATCACGCAGGAGCACTACGAGTGCGCCTCCCGCGTCAAGGGAATCCTGCAGAAGTACAAGGACCTCCAGGACATCATCTCCATCCTCGGCATCGACGAGCTGGGCGAGGAGGACAAGCTCACCGTCTTCCGGGCCCGCCGGATCGAGCGCTTCCTGTCGCAGAACACCCACGCGGCGAAGCAGTTCACCGGTGTGGACGGCTCGGACGTGTCCCTGGACGAGTCGATCACGGCGTTCAACGCGATCGCCGACGGTGAGTTCGACCACTTCCCGGAGCAGGCGTTCTTCATGTGCGGTGGCCTGGACGACCTCAAGGCCAACGCCAAGAAGCTCGGCGTGAGCTGACGCCTCGCACCACCCGGGCCGCCAGGCCCACGCGGCCGGGGGGCGGTCCGCGGGACTCCGTACGGGGTCCCCGGACCGGCCTTCCGGTCGCACCCCTTATTCTGTGTCCTATGCATCCTCCGCAGGCGGTGGGTGCCAACCCGAGGAGCCGTCTTGGCCGATCTTCACGTCGAGCTGGTCGCCGCGGACCGCAACGTCTGGTCCGGCGAGGCCAACCTGGTCGTCGCCCGTACCAAGTCGGGTGACATCGGCATCATGGCCAACCACGAGCCGGTGCTCGGGGTGCTCCAGTCCGGTCCGATCACCATCAGGACCAGCGAGGGCGGCACCGTCGTCGCCGCCGTGCACGGCGGGTTCATCTCGTTCGCGGACAACAAGCTCTCCGTCCTCGCGGAGATCGCCGAACTCGCCGAGGAGATCGACGTCGACCGGGCCGAGCGGGCGCTCCAGCGCTCGAAGTCCGAGTCCGACGCCGCGGCCGAGCGGCGGGCGGAGGTGCGGCTCGCCGCCGCGGCGGGCGCACACTGAACGACGTAGTCCCGCACGGCGTACCCCGAGTACGACGGCAGCAGGACCCACACAGCAGCACCCACAAGCAGGACCACGCAGGACCCGGCAGGACCCACGGTGCCGCGGAACGCCCGCAAGGGCGGACCGCGGCACCGCACGCAGCAAGGGCGGCAACCATGGTGAGGCGAGGAGGTCGATGGACGTGATCCTCGCTTTCGAAGTGGGTGGCGCCGTCCTGGTGGCAGCGCTGCTCGGCCTCTTCCTCTTCGGCCTGCGCCGCCGCCTCATCCAGCGCCCCGGCGGCACCTTCGACTGCTCGCTGCGCACGGTTCCGACCGGCGAGGGCGACTCCGCGGCCGGCAAGGGCTGGGTCTACGGGGTGGCCCGCTACAGCGGTGACCGGGTCGAGTGGTTCCGGGTCTTCTCGTACGCGGTGCGGCCGCGCCGGGTGCTGGAGCGGCCCGCGATCGAGGTCACCGGCCGCCGCGAGCCGCAGGGCTCCGAGGAACTGGCGCTGCTGTCCGACGCGGTGGTGCTGTGCTGCGTGCACCGCGGCACCGCGCTGGAGCTGGCGATGAGCGACGACGCGCTGACCGGCTTCCTCGCCTGGCTGGAGGCGGCCCCGCCCGGCCAGCGGGTCAACGTCGCCTGACGGTTTTCCCTGCTCCCGGCCGCCGTCCCCTCAGCGGTCGCCGCCCGGCACCCACAGCACGTCGCCGCGCGCGACGTTGGCGGTCCTGGCGAGGATGAACAGCAGGTCCGAGAGCCGGTTGAGATAGGTCGCGGTGAGCGGGTTCATCGTGTCGCCGTACTCCGCCAGCGCCGCCCACGTGGAGCGCTCCGCGCGGCGGACCACGGTGGTGGCCTGGTGCAGCAGCGCCGCGCCGGGGGTGCCGCCGGGCAGGATGAAGCTGCGCAGCTTGTCCAGGCCCGCGAGGAAGCGGTCGCAGTCGGCCTCCAGCCGGTCCACGTAGGGCTGCTCCACCCGCAGCGGCGGGTACTTCGGGTCCGGCACCACCGGGGTGGCCAGGTCCGCGCCCACGTCGAAGAGCTCGTTCTGGACCCGCGTCACGACGGCGGCCACCGGCTCGGCCAGGTCGCCGAGCGCGAGCGCCACGCCGAGCACCGCGTTGGCCTCGTTGGCGTCGGCATACGCGCCGATCCTGGTGTCGGTCTTGGCGGTGCGGCTCATGTCGCCGAGCGCTGTGCTGCCGTCGTCGCCGGTACGGGTGTAGATACGGGTGAGGTTGACCATGCCGACGAGCGTAGGGCCTGCCGTGGGCGGCCGCCCACGGTGCCGCGCCCGCGCCCGCGGCGGCGTCGCAGTGGCGTCCCGGGACGTCAACTGTGCGACCAAGGACACAGGGTGACGCGGCCGACATGGTGCTGCGGCGGGTGCTGAAGGGGCGTTAGGGTCCGGCCAGATACCCCAACGGAGAGGTGTGTGCCGTGCCGAAGAAGCTCGCCGTCGTCGGAGCAGGACTGATGGGCGCCGGTATCGCGCAGGTGTCCGCGCAGGCGGGCTACGAGGTGGTGCTGCGCGACGTGACCGACGAGGCGCTGGCCCGCGGCCGGAGCGCGATCGCCGCGTCCTACGAGAAGTTCGTGGCGAAGGGCCGGCTGGCCGCGGACGACGCCGAGGCGGCGCTCGCCCGGATCACCACGACCACCGACCTCGACGCGGCCGCCGACGCGGACTTCGTGGTGGAGGCCGCGTTCGAGGACGTCGACGTCAAGCGGGACGTCTTCCGCACCCTGGACCGGCTGGTCGGCGAGGACACGGTGCTCGCCTCCAACACCTCCGCGATCCCGATCACGAAGATCGCCGCGGCCACGCAGCACCCCGAACGCGTCGTCGGCACGCACTTCTTCTCGCCGGTGCCGCTCATGGGGCTGTGCGAACTGGTCCGCGGCCACAAGACCAGCGACGAGACGCTCGCCCGGGCCCGGGAGTTCGCCGAGGGCGTCGGCAAGACCTGCATCGTGGTCAACCGCGACGTGGCGGGCTTCGTCACCACCCGGCTGATCGCCGCGCTGGTGGTGGAGGCGGTCAGGCTGCACGAGTCCGGGGTCGCCTCCGCGGAGGACATCGACATCGCGTGCAAGCTCGGCTTCGGCCACGCCATGGGCCCGCTCGCCACCGCCGACCTGACCGGCGTGGACATCCTGCTGCACGCCTTCGACACCGTCTACAGCGAGTCCAAGGACGAGAAGTTCGCCCCGCCGGAGTCGATGCGGCGGATGGTGGACGCGGGTGATCTGGGCCGCAAGAGCGGGCAAGGGTTCTACACGCACTAACGGAATTCACTCGGAGGAGTGAATTCGGTATCGGTTCGCTCACAGCTGGCAACTTCTGTATGCAACGGACCGTCAGTTGTGTGAGGACTGACGGACCGACGCGTTCGCGCCGCGCGCAGGGCGTCGTCCGACCACCGCACGGGGAGAGTGACTATGCACATCAGGGGCGACCACGCCGAGCTGGTCGTCGGGGGGCGCCTCGACGTGCGCAGCGCCGCGGACGCCCGTACCGCCCTGCACACCGCGCTCGACGCGGGGCAGGGCGACCTGGTGCTGGACCTCACCGAACTCGACTCGTGGGACGCGACCGGCCTCGGCGTGATCATGGGCGCCCACCGCCGGGCCGGTCGCGGTGGCCGCCGGCTGGTGCTGCGCGGGGTGCCCCCGCAGATGCAGCGGCTGCTGGTCGCCACCCGGCTGCACCGGATTCTCGCGATCGAGGCGGAGAAGTAGCGCGGCCGGGAGCCGAGCAGGCGGGGGCCGAGCGGCCGGGGGGCCGAGCGGCCGGCATCGGCCGGGCAAAGCGGACGAACGGCGCTGTTCCCCGGTTTTCCGCCGGTACCCCCCGGGAGTTCCCCGCTTTTCCCCGGTGGGGCACCCCGGCACTTCAACGGCGGTGTGCGAACCTTTAGAGTTTGCGCATCGATGGCCAGGAGGCGTGCCACCGCGCACGCCGCAGAGGGGAAACCGGGCGGCGGTCCGTATGCGCGGACCCGCGGCAGCCCGTGACGGCCCCCGCCCGTGACGCACCTTGGGGGCGTACGACATGGATGACACCGAGCGCTTCGAGCCCGTCGAGGGCCCGGACGGCGACGGCGCACACGGCTCCGCGCCGCGGCCCCACGGCCCCGGCTCCGCTGCCGGTCAGCGGCCCGCCGGGGCGTTCGACGCGTTCGCCGCCGGTGCGCCGCGACCGCTCGGCCGGTCCGACCGGCGCCGCCCCGAGGCGCGTCCCCACGGCGGGAACGGTTCTGACAGCCCCGACGGCTTCGACAACCCCGACGGCTTCGACGGTTCCGGTGCCCTCGCCGGGCCGGGGGCCGTCCCGCAGGCACCGGTCGACGAGGCGGACGACGGCCTCGGGCTCGCCGCCGGTGCGGGTGCCGTCGCGCGGCTCGAGGGCGCCGCGAGCTTCGACGCGTTCGGCAACCGCCGCCCCACCCCGGACCGCACGGACGGCCAGGAGCCGAGCGGCGCGGCCGACACGAGTAGTGCGGCCGGCTCGGATGGAGCGGTCGGCTCGGGTGGCGCGGTCGGCGCGGCCGACGCCGATACGGCGGTCGGGCCGGTGGTCGGGGTCGGGCCGGTGGTCGGCGTCGGCTCGGGCGGGGACTTCGGTGCCGTGGCGCCGTACGCCCCCGAGGGGCAGGGCGACCCCGGCACGGGCCTCGTCCCCTTCGGCGGGGACGTGAGCGGGCCGGGCGGACTGGCACCCGCGGACCGCGACCTGAGCGGCGCCGCGCACAGCTCCGGCAGCTCCGGCAGCTCCGACCCGTCCGACGATTTCGACGCCTTCGGCACGTCCGACGCCTTCGGCCGCTCCGCGCGCCAGGGCGGCAGCTTCGACGGGTTCGCCGCCGGCGCGGTCAGCGGCAGCGGCAGCGGCGGGTCCGACGACCGGCTGCCCGCGCTGCGCCAGAGCAGTACCCCCTCGCTGTTCGACGCGACCGCGCCCGTGCCGCGCACGACCCGGCCCGCCCGGGACCCGCTCGCGCCCGACATGGTCGGCAGCAGCGGCCCGAGCAGCAAGGTCGAGCGGGTGGTGGCCGCGGACTACCTGCTCACCATCAACCACGTGGACGGCACCGAGGTCGTCGCCTGCCCGCCGGAGGAGGCGCGGGTGCCGGTGCGCCGCGGCAAGGCCGAGCTGGGCGCGCGTACCGCCGGCGCCCGGCCCACCCCGCCGCCCGGCCCGCCCGGCCCCGAACTGCCGCTGCTGGAGCGTGACGAGGAGCGGGAGCGGGTGATCCGGCTGCTGGCCCGCGGCCGCTCCATACGCGTCACCGGCTCGTCCGGAGCCGGCCGCACCGCCCTGCTGGAGTCCGTGGCCAACGCCTGCGGCGACCTCGCGCCCGACGGCGTGCTGTGGCTGTCCGGCTACCACCGCACCGTCGGCGACGTCCTCCAGGACCTGTACAGCGTCGTCTACGCCGGGGACGGCTACCGGCCCGGCCGCGCCGAACTGCCCGGGCTGCTGCGCGAGGTCGGCGCCGTGGTTGTCGTGGACGACCTGGAGTTCGGCGGCGCCGCGCTGGAGGAGCTGCTCGCCGCGGCCCCCGAGTGCGCCTTCCTGACCGCCGCCACGCCCGACGTGCCCGCACCCGCCGCCGAGTCCGGGGTCGAGGAGGTCCTCCTCGCCGGGCTCAGCCGCGCCGCCAGCCTCGACCTGCTGCACCTGGCCGCCGGACGGCCGCTGGCCGACGACGAGGTGGCGTGGGCGGCCGACCTGTGGTTCGAGTCCGAGGGGCTGCCGCTGCGCTTCGTGCAGGCGGGCGCGCTGCTGCGGCAGCGCGACGTGCTGCGGACGGCCGTGGAGGAGCCCGAGGCGGGGGAGTGGGACGACTCGGTCTGGCGGAAGGGCGCGCCCGCGGCCGACCCGTCCGCGGCGGGCGCGCGGCCCGCGCGGGTCCCGCTGCCCTCGCTCGCGCAGAGCGCCGCCCCCGCGGACCTGCTGGCGTCGCGGCTGAGCGAGGCCGCCCGGGAGGCGCTGGCCTTCGCGGTCGCGCTCGACGGCGAGTGCCCGCACCCCTCGCACCTGCCCGCGCTGGTCGGCGACACCCACGGGGACGCGGCGCTCGGCGAGTTGACGTCGGTGGGGCTCGCGGTGCCGGTCGCCGCGCACTTCCGGCTGGCGGCCGGGGTCGTGGCGCAGCTCGCCCCGAGCCTGTCGGTCGACGGTGAGCTGTCCGACGTCCAGGCGCACACCGCGGCGCTGCACTACGCCTGGTGGACCGGGCACCCCTCGGTCACCCCCGAGCGGGCCACCGCCGAGTCCGAGGCGATCCTCGCGGCGATGACGGCTTGCCGTGACGGCGGGCACGCGAGCGCCGCGGTGCTGCTGGCCCGTACGGTCGCGCCCGCGTTCGCCGCCGCGCTGCACTGGGGCGCCTGGGAACGGGCGCTGCGGGTCGGCCAGGAGGCCGCGCGGCTGTCGGGCGAGGTCGGCGAGGAGGCGTACTTCCTGCACGAACTGGGCGTCCTCGCGCTGTGCGGCGGCAACCTCCAGCGGGCCCGCGCCGACCTGGAGGCGTCCATCGCGCTGCGCTCGGCGCTGGCCGACCGGCAGGGCACGGTCGTCGGCCGCCGTACGCTCGCGCTCGTCACCGACCTGATCGGCGCCGAGGACGCGACGGAGGTGCTGGCCCCGGTGGCCGTGCCGCAGCCGGCCGCCGACGGGACGCTCACGCTGCCCGAACTGGCGCCGCCGGCGCCGCCGGTGCTGATCAGCAGGCCCGCGCCCGCCGCGGTCCCCGCCTCCGCCCCGGCCGGGCCGGGAGTGCGCAAGCTCGCGGCGGCCGGGTCCCGCCGCAATCTCGTGGCCGCGGGCACCGGGGTCCTGATCGCCGCCGTGGTCGGCACGATCGTCACCCTCGGCGCCACCTCGGGCAGCGGCGACAGCCACCCGGACAACCAGGTCAAGCCGATCGAGTCCGTCCAGGAGGACCCGCCGCAGTCCTCGGAGCCCGCTCAGGACACGACGACGGCCGCGCCCTCCACCACGGCCTCCAGCGCCTCCCCGTCGCCCTCCACCACGTCCACCACTGCCGCGGGCACCACCAGCCCCACGGCCGAACCCACCACCACCCCGCCGACCACCCCTTCGACCACCACCAGCCCCACCCATGCGGGGAGCGGCAGCAGCGGCGGGGGCGGTAAGCCGACGACGTCGCCGACGCATCACACCCCGCCCCCCACCACCGCGTCGAGCCCGCCGACCGACACGTCGTCGCCCACCGACAGCCCGACCGGCACACCCACGGACAGCCCGTCGGAGACCAAGAGCCTCAGCGCACCGTCCTCGCCCGTGGCGGACACCCCCACGCCCTCAGCCACCGCCGATTCCCCCGCCCCGTAGGCGAGCAAGCGTACGCACGGTTTTAGAAGGGGCGCGGGAAACTGCGCGACCAGCCCATCACCGGCGGACGGTCCGGGAACCGACAGGACGGGGCAGCCCGGGCGGTCCCGCACCCCCACCCTCACATCAGAACAGGCGGAGCTTGTCGTCCTGGATGCCGCGCAGGGCGTCGTAGTCCAGCACGACGCAGTCGATCCCGCGGTCGGTGGCGAGCACCCTCGCCTGCGGCTTGATCTCCTGCGCGGCGAACACGCCCTTCACGGGCGCGATCCGGGTGTCGCGGTTGAGCAGTTCGAGGTAGCGCGTGAGCTGCTCCACCCCGTCGATCTCCCCGCGCCGCTTGATCTCGATCGCCACGGTGGCGCCGGCGCCGTCCCGGCAGAGGATGTCCACCGGGCCGATGGGCGTGGGGTACTCGCGGCGGATCAGGCTCCAGCCGGCGCCGAGCACCTCCATCCGGTCCGCCAGCAACTCCTGCAAGTGCGCCTCGACGCCGTCCTTGATGAGCCCCGGGTCGACCCCCAACTCGTGCGACGAGTCGTGCAGGATCTCCTCGATCGTGATGATCAGCTGCTCGCCGGCCTTGTTGGTGACCGTCCACACCCCGTCGTCGCCCTCCTTGAGCGAGCAGGGCGGGGACATCCAGTTGAGCGGCTTGTAGGCGCGGTCGTCCGCGTGCACGGAGAGGCTGCCGTCGGCTTTGATGAGCAACAGCCGTGTGGCGGACGGGAGATGGGCGGACAGCCGGCCGGCGTAGTCCACGGAGCAGCGGGCGATCACGAGGCGCATGGTGCGCAACGCTATCCGACCCCGGCCCCGCCCGGAAAATTGGCCGGTTGTGGGTGCCGCCGCCTGGTGCGGCCGCGCAGGTGACGCCTACGGTTGACGTGCCGGGGCCGACCCGCACAGCTTGGGCGGCCTCCGGGCAACATGTCCTCCCGCACGGCGGTTACGGCCGTGCGCGGTGCCCGCAGACCCCCGTCCCGCCGGACGCGTGGTCACGAGAGGAGTACCCATGTCGCTCGACGTCTCACCGGCCCTTCTCGAACAGGCCGAGCGAGGCGAGGTCGACGAGCGAGAGTTCGTCGACTGCGTCCGGACGTCCCTCCCTTACGCGTGGGAGATGATCAGCTCGCTGGTGGCGCAACTGAAGGTCGACGGTGGGGAGTTCGCCGACAATCAGGTGCCGCCGCCGAGTGAGAAGGAGCGCGGCCAGCTGCTGCGCGCGCTGGCCAGTGACGCGATACGCGGCGCGCTCCAGCGGCACTTCGGGGTGCGGCTGGCCTTCCAGAACTGCCACCGGGTGGCGGTCTTCCCGCTGGACCCGGCGGTGGAGCGCAGCCACGCCGAGTTCACCTCGCTGCGGTCGCAGGTGCTGAACCAGTCGCCGGAGCTGCGGGACTGCTGAGGCGTCCGCCGCGCCGCCCGCGCCGGCCGACCCGTTCGCGGGGCCGGGCGGCGGGCGGTCCCGCGCCGGGGCGAGGCGCCTGGTCGCGGCCGGTGCACCGCCGGTGGGGCAGGTCGGCGGTGCACGCTCCGTCGTTGATCGGCAGCCACCCGTAACCGATCAACGGTGCCGCGCACAACCAGGCGTGCGGCGGTGCGGGGCGGTCCACACCGGATCAGGACAGTTCCGGGAGCACCTCGCCGCCCAGCCGGGCGATGTTCTCCATGGTGGCGGCGAGGTCCCCGGAGCCCTCGGCGAGCAGTGCGAAGCGGGTGATGCCGGTGCGTTCCGCGGTGGCGGCGAGCCGGTCGGCGCAGAGCCGGGGCGGGCCCACCGGGTGCAGGTCGCAGAGGAGTTCGGTGTAGCCGTGCGGGTCGCGCATCCGGCGGGGGCTGCCGTCGTAGGTGCGGTGCGCGGCCAGGCCCTCGCGCAGCCAGCCGGGCATCGCCTTGGCCAGCGTCTCCACGGCGTCCGCGCGGCTGTCGGCGACCTGCACCACACCCGCGGAGACATGGCCGGCGGCCGAGACCGCCTCGGGCGGGTGCCCGGCCTCGCGGGCGGACTGCTGCCACATCGCGACCATCGCGGCCTTGTCGTCGTCGCCGCAGTGCATGCCCAGCAGCATCGGCAGGCAGCGGCGGGCGGCCTCGCGCACGGTCCCGGGGGAGGTGCAGGCCACGACCACCGGGGGGCCCGGCTGCCCGTCGAGTTCGTCCGGCCGCGGCACCACGGCCACTTCGGGGAAGGCGTAGCGGGTGCCGCGGGCCCCGACGGCCGGTTCGCGCAGCCAGCGCATCAGCAGATCGAGTGATTCCGGGAAGCCGGTCTCGAAGGCGTCCAGCCCGGCGCCGAAGACCTCCAGGTCCACCCAGGGGCCGCCGCGGCCGACACCGAGGGTGAAGCGGCCGCCGGAGGCGAGGTGCAGCAGCGCGGCCTGCTCGCCGAGGGCGACGGGGTGCACGTTGGGCAGCACGCTCACCGCGGTGCCGACCCCGATCCGGGAGGTGCGGCCGAGCATGAGCCCGGCCAGGGTGACCGCCGACGGGCAGACCCCGTACGGCACGAAGTGGTGTTCGGCGAGCCACACCGCGTCCAGTCCGGCGGCCTCCGCCGCGTCGGCCGTGGATATCGCCCGGCCCAGCGCCTCGCCCTGTCCCTGACCGGGGAACTGGGCCGCGAGGACGAACGTCCCGATCCGCATCACGCACCCCCTTTTCCCCGTCCAACGCCTGGCACGTGCCAAAGGCACGGCCTGGTGCGGGAGTTTTCATGATTTTCGGCAGCGTGTGGGGTGTTCGGCCGGTCCTTGTGCGTACGCGTAACCTGGTGGGAACGGTCCGTCCCCTCCGGCGGCTCGGACCGGTCCGCTGTCGAGCCAGTGCAGCCCGGGTTCCGGCCGGGCAGAGCGCGAGGTGTCCCGTGTCGCCGCGACGTAACCGCCCCTACCAGCGGGAGTCCGCCCAGCAGTGGGAACCCGGCCTGGGCAGTGGCCGGACCGAGCAGTGGCAGGGCGAGGAGTGGGTGGTGCGGCCGATCGCCGGCAGCGCCTCGGCGAAGCACTACCGCTGCCCCGGCTGCGACCAGGAGATCCCGCCCGGCGTCGGCCATGTGGTGGCCTGGCGCGAGTACAACGGCGTGGACGACCGGCGGCACTGGCACCGCGCCTGCTGGAACGCGCGGGACCGCCGCACCAGCAAGGTGCAGCGGTCCCGTAACGCGCCGCGCTACTGAGCCGTCGGCCCGCCTCGGCCCGAAGGAGCCCCGGGGCAGGTCCCGGGCGGACCGGACCGGCCTCAGGCGTCGCGGTTCTTGAGCACCGCGTAGCCGCCGATGAGCACCGCGACCACCCACAGCGCCATGATGAGGATGCCGCCCCACGGGCCGTACGAGGTGTGGTCGCCGTCGCCCGGCACCACCTGCATGATCTTCTGGCCGGCCTGGTCCGGGAAGTAGCGGGCCACCGACTTGACCTTCGGCACCGCGCTCAGGATCGGCGAGACCAGGAAGAAGAACGGCATCAGGATGCCCAGGCCCAGCATCGGGCTGCGCAGCATGGCCGCGGCGCCGACGCAGAACAGCACGATCAGCGTCATGTACAGGCCGGCGCCGAAGACCGCGCGCAGCACGCCGTGGTCGCTGATCGAGGCGCTGTGCGAGCCGAGCAGCGCCTGCCCGACGAAGAACGTCAGGAAGCTGGTCACCATGCCGACGACCAGGGCGAGCACACCGGCGACCGCGACCTTCGAGGCGTAGAAGTGGCCGCGCTGCGGGACCGCGGCGAGCGAGGTGCGGATCATGCCGGTGCTGTACTCGCTGGACATCACCAGCACCCCGAAGACGATCAGCGCGAGCTGGCCGAGGGTCATGCCGAAGAAGCTGGTGTTCGTGGGGTCGAAGGTGGCCCGGTCCGACATGGACATCGAGCTCCACTGGCTGTTGAAGACCGCGCTGATGATCGCGCCCAGCGCGAGGGTGACCAGGAAGGCCAGCGCGAGGGTCCACACGGTGGAGCGCACCGAACGGATCTTGGTCCACTCGGACTGGAGGACCGCGGAGGTGGAAGCCATGTCAGCGACCCTTCTTCTTGCCCTGGTCACGCCACTGCGCGCCCCACTCCGGGGCGCCTGGAGGTGCCGGTGGCGCCTGCGGAGGAGCCTGCGGCGGCGCCGCCTGCCCGCCCTGCCCGGGCGCCTGCCACCCCTGCCCCTGCGGTGCGCCCTGCCCCTGCGGTGCGCCCTGGCCGGGCGCGTACGGGGACTGGCCGTACGGGGACTGGCCGTACGGCGAGCCGCCGTAGGGCGAGCCGGCGTACGGCGGCTGGCCCGCGGGCGCCCCGGGCTGCTGCCCCGGACCCGCGCCGGGCACCGGCGCCCCGGGCCCGCCGGGCGGGGGCGCGCCCACCTGCCCGTGCGCGTGGTACTCCACCGACTCCGCGGTGAGCTGCATGAAGGCTTCCTCCAACGACGCCCGCTGCGGGCTGAGTTCGTGCAGCACCAACTGGTGCTTCGCCGCGAGCTCGCCGAGCGCGGCCGCGTCGCCGTCCGCGATCTCGAACGCGCCGTCGGCCGTCTCGACCGCGGTCTGCCCGCTCCTGCTCAGCAGGTCCCGCAACTGCTCCCGCTGCGGGGTGCGCAGCCGCACGTACGACCGCGAGTTCTTCTCGATGAAGTCCGACATCGAGGTGTCCGCCATCAACCGCCCGCGGCCGATGACGATCAGATGGTCCGCGGTCAGCGCCATCTCGCTCATCAGGTGGCTGGAGACGAAGACGGTGCGGCCCTGGGCGGCCAGACCCTTCATCAGATTCCTGATCCAGTGGATGCCCTCCGGGTCCAGTCCGTTGACCGGCTCGTCGAACATCAGGATCTCCGGATCGCCCAGCAGCGCCCCGGCGATGCCCAGCCGCTGGCCCATGCCGAGCGAGAAGCCCTTGGACCGCTTCCTGGCCACCGCGCTCAGCCCGACCGTCTCCAGCACCTCGTCCACCCGGTGCCGGGGGATGCGGTTGGACTGCGCCATGCACAGCAGGTGGTTGTACGCGGTGCGGCCGCCGTGGATCGCCTTGGCGTCCAGCAGCGCGCCGATGTACTTCAGCGGCTCGCTGAGCTGCGCGTAGTGCTTGCCGTCGATACGGACGTCGCCGCTGGTGGGGTTGTCCAGCCCGAGCATCATGCGCATCGTCGTGGACTTGCCCGCGCCGTTCGGCCCGAGGAAGCCCGTCACCACGCCGGGGCGCACGGTGAAGGTCAGATGGTCGACTGCGGTCTTGTCCCCGTACCGCTTGGTGAGCCCCTGCAACTCAATCATGCGCCCGAGGCTACTTCAGAACGCACAACCCCCGCCCGAGGAGAGGGCGGGGGTTGTGGAAAAACAGGCCGCCGACCGCTGTCGGCAGGTAGAACCGCAGGTCAGCGGGACTGCTGCGCCGGAACGCCACGGGAGACCGGCTCGTCGTCGGCGGGGGAGCCCGCCGCGGCGACCGCGGCACCCGTCAGCGTCGCCAGCATCTCGCGGACGTTGGTCAGCTGGGCGTTGATGCTGTCGCGGCGGTTGGTGAGCGCCGCCAGCTCGCGCTCGGACTCGCTGCGAATCCGGTCGGCCTTGGCGTTCGCGTCCGCGACGATGTCCTCGGACTGGCGCTGCGCGGTCTCCACCGTCTGGCGGGCCCGGCGCTCCGCGTCGGTGCGCAGCTTCTCGGCCTCCAGCCGCAGCTGCTCCGCGCGGTGCTCGATCTCCGCCAGCCGCTTCTCCGCCTTCGCCTGACGGGACGCCAGGTCCCGCTCGGACTGCTCACGGCGCTTGGCGAGGTTGGTCTCGAAGTCCGCGGCGGCCTGGGCGGCCTTCGCGCGGGTCTCCTCGAACAGCGCGTCGGCCTCCTCGCGCTTGGCCGAGGCGTCCTTCTGGGCGTCCGCGCGCAGCTGCGTCGCGTCGCCCTTGGCCTTGTCGACGATCCGCGCGCCCTCGTCCTCCGCCTTGGCCTTGCGGTCGGCGGCGAACGACTCGGCGTCGCTGCGGACCTGGGCGGCGGCCGACTCGGCCAGCTCGCGGTGCTGCTCGGCCGCGCGCCGGGCCTCCTCGCGCAGGTCCTTCGCCTCCTCCTCGGCGAGGCGGAGGATCTTCTCGACCCGGGCACCGAGGCCCGCGTAGGACGGCTCGGAGTCGGTGACCTGGGCCTGGGCGTTCTGGGTTTCGAGGTGCAGCTCCTCGATGCGCTTCTCCAGCGCGGTGATGCGGGTCAGCGCGCTGTCGCGGTCGGCGACGAGTTTGGTGATGCGGTCGTCCACCTGTCCGCGGTCGTATCCGCGACGCACGAGCTCGAAGCCGAAGGGGGAGGAAGTGTCGCTCATGGGGTTCCTGTCGATGATTCAGACCGGTGAGGTGATAGGGGGAATCCTAGGGGCCGCGGCGGCGTGTCACCGGGCCATTGCGTATTCGGTATGGAGAATGTCCGCTCAATCGAGTGGCGCCTCGTCGGCACGCTTGCCGCCGGTACGGGTGGCGGGAATGCCCGCGCCGGCCGCGACCGCGTTCTTGCCGCCCCCGCTGCCGGGTGCCTCGAACGACTCCAACGCCTCCAGCACGTCCTGGACACGGGAGATCTCCGCGTTGATGTCCTCCCGGCGGCGCACCAGGACTTCCAGCTCTCGTCTGCCCTCGGACACGATCCGCTCGGCCTCGGCACGGGCCTCGCTCCTGACCCGCTCCGCCTCGCGTTCGGCCGCGGCCTTCTTCGCCTCCGCCTCCTTGAGCAGGCCCTCGACCTTCTTCACCGCGGCGATCCGCACCTTGCTCGCCTCGGACGTCGCGGTGCTCTTGATCTCGGCGGCCTTCGCTTCCGCTTCCCCCAACTGCTCGGTCGCGGCGGCCACCAGCTTGTCGACGCGCTCCCCGACCACCTTCATGGCCTCGGCGGCCTCCTTGCGGGCCCGCTCGTGCAGCTCCTCCACCTCGGACTCCACCCGCTGCCGCAACTCGGCGGTGCGGTTACGGGTGTTGGTGGCGTCGTTGCGCGCCTCGGCCAACAGGTTATCGGCGTCGGTACGGGCCCGCTCCACCATCGCGTTGCCCTCGTTGGTGGCGTCGGCGACGATCCGCTCCGCCTCGCCGCGGGCGGCGCCCACCATCGCGTCGGCATGCTGCTCGGCCGCGGCCTGCGTCTTGACCGCCTCCGCCTGCGCCTTGCCGATCAACTCGTCGGCCTGCTCGGCGGCTTCGCTGCGCCGCTTGTTCGCCGCCTCGCGCGCCTCGTCCAGCACCCGCTGCGCCTGCGCACGCGAGTCCTCGGCGTTCTGCTCGGCGCTCGCCAGCGCCTCCCGGGCCTGGGCGCCGAGGCGTTCGGCCTCCTCCCGGGCCTTGCCGACCAGCTGGTCGGCCTGGTTCGCCGCGTCGGTGCGCATCCGGTTCGCGTCACCGCGGGCCTCCGACCGCAGCCGGTCGGCCTCCTCGATCGCCTCGCCGACGGTGCGTTCGGCCAGCGCGCGGGCCGCGTCGGCCTCCTCGTTCGCCTCGCGGCGCACCCGTGCGGCGTCCTCACCGGCGCGCTCCCGCTCGGAGTTGGCGTCGGCGTGCAGCCGGTCCGCCTCGCCCTGCGCCTCGGCCCGCAGCCGCTGCGCGGCGTGCTCCGCGGCCGACCGCAGCCCGGCGATCTCCTCCTCGGCCTCCTGCCGCAGCCCCGCGACCGAGTCGCGCACCTGCTGCGCGGTGCTCTCGGCCGCACCCACCAGCTCCGCGGCCCGCTGCTCCGCCTCGGCGACCAGCCGGTCCGCCTCGGTACCGGCGTCCTCCACCCGCTTGCGGGCCGCGGCGAGCAACTCCTCGCTCTCCCGGCGGGCCTGGGTGCGCTCCTGCTCGGCCTCGGTGCGGGCAGCGCCCAGCACCTCCTCGGCCTCCCTGCGGCGGCGGGCCGCCTCCTCCTGCGCGGCGCTCAGCGCCTCGGCGGCCTCCACCCCGATCCGCTCGGCCGCGGCCGCGGCCTCCGCGCGCAGCCGGTCCGCGGTCTCCTGCGCCTCGGTCCTGCGCTGCTCGGCGTCGGCGGCCGCGTCGGCCTGCAGGCGTACGGCGACGGACTCGCCCTCCGCGCGGGTCTGCGCCGCGTCCGAGGCCGCCTCGTCGCGCAGCCGCACCGCCTCCGCCTCGGCCTGCTCCTGGAGCGCGCGCACCCGCTCGGCGGTCTCCGCCCGCAGCCGCTCGGCCTCCTCGGCGGCCTCCGCGCGCAGCCGGTCGGCCTCGGCCGCCGCCTCGCGCAGCGCCTCCTCGGCCGCGGCCACCCGCGCCTCGGCCTCCGTGCGCAGCCGGGTCAGGTCCTCCTCGGCCTCCGCGTGCAGCCGGGCCGCGGCCGCCTCGGCCTCGGTACGGGCGTCGGCGAGGGTCTGCTCGGCCGCCGCCCTGGCCGCCTCGGCCTGGCGGACCGACTCCGCGTGCAGCTCCTCGGCCTCCTCGCGGGCCTGCCGCAGCGCCTCCTCGGCCTTGGCGTTCAGCGCCGAGGCCCGCTCCACGGACTCGGTGCGCATCCGGTCGGCCTCGGTGGCCGCGCTCTGGCGCACCTCGTCGCCGTCGGCCTTGGCCTTGGCGAGCAGCTCCTCGGCCTTGCTCGCCGCCTCCTCGATCTGCCCGACCGCCTCGCGCCGCGCCTCGCCGCGGATGCGCTCGCCCTCGGCGACAGCGTCGGCCCGCAGCTGCTCGGCCTCGCCGCGCAGCCGCCGGGCCTCCTCCTGGAGCTCGACGGTCCTGGCGCGGTACTCCTCGGTGTCGTCCTGCGCGGCGCCGCGCAGCTCCTGCGCGGACGCCTCCGCCTCGGCCCGCAGCCGCTCGGCCTCCGCGTCGGCCTCGCGCCGGATGCGCTCGGCCTCCTCGGCGGCGGCCTTCGTGGCGGAGCGGGCGTCCTCCGACGCCTTGGTGAGGATCTCCTCGGCGGACCGGGCCGCCTGGGCGAGCTGCGCGGCCGCGTCCTCGGTGGCCTTGGCGCGGGCGCTCTCCTGCGTCTCGGTCCTGATCCGGTCGGCCTCGGCGCGGGCGTCGGCGATGGTC
Source organism: Actinacidiphila sp. bgisy144 (assembly GCF_057708105.1). Taxonomy (NCBI): domain Bacteria; kingdom Bacillati; phylum Actinomycetota; class Actinomycetes; order Kitasatosporales; family Streptomycetaceae; genus Actinacidiphila; species Actinacidiphila sp. bgisy144. The sequence continues at coordinate 139,105 of NZ_JBYIRM010000008.1, forward strand.
TGCTCGGCCTCCGCCTTGGCCGCCTCGGCCTCCTTGGTGGCCTCGGCGACCATGCGGGCGATCTCGGCGCGCGCGGTCTTGGTGCGCTGTTCGTTCTCCGTCTCGGTGGCCGCCAGCCGCTTCGCGGCCCCTGCCGCGGCCTCCTCGCGCAGTTTCTCGGCCTCGGCGCGGGCCTGCCGCAGCGTCTCCTCGGCGCTGCGGGCCCGCTCGTCGGCGAGCCGGGACAGCTCGGTGGCGCGCGAGCGCGCCTCGTCGGACTCGCTGCGGGAGGTGGTGCGCAGCTGCTCGGCCTCGCTGGCCGCCTCGGCGGCCTGCGCGGTGGCGCCGGCCAGCAGCCGCTCGGCGTCCGCGCGCGCCCGGCGCAGCAGCTGCTCGGCCTCGGCGCGGGCCGTCTCGGCCTCCCCGGCCAGCCGCTGGGCGGTCTGCTCGGTGATCCGGGCGGCCTCCGCGCGGGCGGCGGAAAGGGCCGCCTCGGCCTCCGCGCGGGTCTCGTCCATCAGCCGCCGGGCCTGCGACTCGCTGCGGGCGCGCAGCTGCTCGGCCCAGGCCACGTTCTCGTTGACGTGGGTCTCGACGGTGGCGCGCCGCTCGGCCAGCTCCTCGTCGAGCTGGCGGCGGCGGGCGATCGCCTCGGCGTGCCAGTCGGACTCGAACCGCGCCTGGTGCTCGGCCTGCTCCTGGAGCAGCCGCTGGGTCTGGGCGCGGGCCTCGCGCAGCTCCCGCTCGGCGTCGGCCCGCAGCTGGTCGGCCTGGATCTGGGCGTTGCGGAGCAGCTGGTCGGCCTGGTGGCCGATGTTGTCGTAGGCGGGACGGGAGGCGAGGTTGCGGCGTGCCTCGTGCAGCTTGGCGCGCAGCACCTCGACCTGGTAGCCGAGGTCGTCGGCGTGATCGACGGCCTTGCCGCGCTCGGTACGCAGCCGGTCCATCTCGGCGTCGAGTCGAGAGAGCTGGTCGTCAGCCCGGTAGCTGTCGTTGCCCCGCACTCCGCGGTCCCATCGGTCTCCTGGCGTCCTCACCCGCCAACCGGGTGAGATTCTCCGCAGCTCCGTTTCGAAAGAACGGAGCCGTACGGAGAATGGTGTCAGATCAGCGTCGCGGAGCGGGAGCGTACCCAGGAGCGTGCTCCCGGCCGCCCACCCCGGTCGGCCTCCGGTCACTCTACCGGGCGGCACCGGGGTTGGGTCAGTGGTCTCGGGCCTGTTCGGCGGTCCGCAGGCGGGATCGCTAGTGCTCGTCGTGGGCCGCGGGGGTGCCCGGGGCGGAGGTGACCAGCTCGGTGAGGACCCCGTGGCAGTCCTTCGGGTGCAGGAAGGTGATCCGCGAGCCGGAGGTGCCGTGCCGCGGCTCCTTGTAGAGCACGCGGACGCCCTTGTCGCGGACGGCCTCGGAGTCGGTGTCGACGTCGTCGGTGCCGAAGGCGATGTGGTGCACGCCCTCGCCGTTCTTCGCCAGCCACTTCCCGACCGCGGAATCCTCCCGGGTCGGCTCCAGCAGTTGCAGGTAGGAGGCCCCGCCGTCGTCCGTCCCACTGATCCTGATCATGGCCTCGCGAACGCCCTGCTCCTCGTTGACCTCGGTGTGCTCCACCTCGAAGCCATAGGTGGCACGGTAGAACTCGACGGTCGCGTCCAGGTCGAAACAGGCGATCCCGATGTGGTCGATGCGCGTCAGCATGCGACCAGTTGACCGTACGCGCGCATGGTCACGCAACGTGCGCGCCATCACACGTTCCGCCTCGTGACCCGGAGGCTACCGCTCAGTACATTGACGGTAACCCTCGTTAACCTCTCTTCTGTCGAAGGGGCCGCACCATGAGCAGTCAGGAAGCCCGCACCTCCGTGATCGTCGCCGGCGCCCGCACCCCGATGGGGCGGCTGCTCGGCAGCCTGCGCGCCTTCTCCGGCGCGGAGCTCGGCGGCATCGCGATCAAGGCCGCGCTGGACCGGGCCGGCATCGCCGGCGACCAGGTCGAGTACGTGATCATGGGGCAGGTGCTCCAGGCCGGCGCCGGCCAGATCCCGGCCCGGCAGGCGGCGGTCAAGGGCGGCATCCCGATGAGCGTGCCCGCGCTCACGGTGAACAAGGTGTGCCTGTCGGGCCTGGACGCGATCGCGCTGGCCGACCAGCTGATCCGGGCCGGCGAGTTCGATGTTGTGGTGGCCGGCGGCCAGGAGTCGATGACCAACGCGCCGCACCTGCTGCCCAAGTCCCGCGAGGGCCACAAGTACGGCGCGATCGAGATGCTCGACTCCATGGCGTACGACGGGCTGACCGACGCCTACGACGAGATCGCGATGGGCGCCTCCACCGAGCGGCACAACACCCGGCTGGGCATCGAGCGCGCCCCGCAGGACGAGTTCGCCGCGCTGTCGCACCAGCGGGCCGCGGCCGCCCGGAAGAACGGCCTGTTCGACGCGGAGATCACCCCGGTGGAGATCCCGCAGCGCAAGGGCGAGCCGGTGGTCTTCTCGCAGGACGAGGGCATCCGCCCGGAGACCACCGCGGAGTCGCTGAGCCGGCTGCGGCCCGCCTTCGCCGGCGCCGACGGGGCCGGCACCATCACCGCCGGCACCTCCTCGCAGATCTCCGACGGGGCCGCCGCGGTCGTCGTGATGAGCCGCGCCAGGGCCGAGGAGCTGGGGCTGCCCTGGATCGCGGAGATCGGCGCGCACGGCAACGTGGCGGGGCCGGACAACTCGCTCCAGTCCCAGCCCTCCCACGCGATCGAGCACGCCCTCGGCAAGGCCGGGCTGACCGTCGCCGACCTCGACCTCATCGAGATCAACGAAGCGTTCGCCGCCGTGGCCGTGCAGTCCATGAAGGACCTGGGCGTGACACCGGAAAAGGTGAACGTCAACGGCGGCGCGATCGCGCTGGGCCACCCCATCGGCATGTCCGGCGCCCGTATCGTGCTGCACCTGGCACTCGAACTGAAGCGGCGCGGCGGCGGCACCGGTGCGGCGGCCCTGTGCGGCGGCGGCGGGCAGGGCGACGCGCTGATCATCCGGGTGCCGGGCAACTGACGTCGCACGGGGCGCCGCGGGGCGCGCCGGGTCGAGAGGGAGAGCACGCGCGGTGAGCCACGGACAGGACGTCGGGACGCTGGTCGAGCAGGCACGGGCGGGGCGGCCGCGCGCGGTGGCGCGGCTGATCTCGCTGGTGGAGGGCGACTCCCCGCAGTTGCGCGAGGTGATGGCCGCGCTCGCCCCGCTCACCGGCGGCGCCTATGTCGTCGGGCTGACCGGCTCGCCCGGCGTCGGCAAGTCCACCACGACCTCGGCGCTGGTCAGCGCGTACCGCAGGTCCGGCCGCCGGGTCGGCGTGCTCGCGGTGGACCCGTCCTCGCCGTTCTCCGGCGGCGCCCTGCTCGGCGACCGGGTGCGGATGTCCGAGCACGCCTCCGACCCCGGCGTCTACATCCGCTCGATGGCCACCCGCGGCCACCTCGGCGGCCTGGCCTGGGCCGCCCCGCAGGCCATCCGGGTGCTGGACGCCGCCGGGTGCGACGTGGTGCTGGTGGAGACCGTCGGCGTCGGCCAGTCCGAGGTGGAGATCGCCGCCCAGGCCGACACCTCCGTGGTGCTGCTCGCCCCCGGCATGGGCGACGGCATCCAGGCCGCCAAGGCCGGCATCCTGGAGATCGGCGACGTGTACGTGGTGAACAAGGCCGACCGCGACGGCGCCGACGCCACCGCCCGCGAGCTGAACCACATGCTGGGCCTGGGCGAGGCCCGCGCACCCGGCGACTGGCGGCCGCCGATCGTCCGGACCGTCGCCAGCCGCGGCGAGGGCGTCGACGAACTCCTCGACGCGCTCGACAAGCACCGCGGCTGGGCCGAGGAGCGCGGAGCCCTCGCCGACCGGCGCCTCGAGCGCGCCGCCCGCGAGATCGAGACCATCGCGGTGACCGCGCTGCGCCGCCGCATCGGCACCCTGCACGGCGACGCCCGCCTCTCCGCCCTCGCCGCGAAGGTCACCGGCGGCGCCCTGGACCCTTACGCGGCGGCGGACGACCTCGTCGCGGGCCTCACCGAGGCGTAGCGAAGCGCTTGTACGCGCGGAAGCTTACGCCCGTAAGGTCACGGGTCGTACGGCTACCGGCCGTACGTTTGCGGCCGTAGCTGTACGCCTGTAAGTTCACGCGGGTTCGCCCTGCGGGGCGGATGCCTCCACCGGCGGGACGGTCCGGCGCACCGCCCGCAGCACCAGCAGCACCCCCGCCGTCCCGACCAGCCCGCCGCCGCAGACCACCGCGTACGGCGGCAGCGCCTCGGCGACGGCGCCCGCGGCGGTCATCCCGACCCCCTGAAGGGTCATCAGCCCGGTGCCCAGCAGCGTCATGGCGCGGCCGCGCATCTGCGGGGGCACCGCCTCCACGAACCACCGGTCCATGCCCAGCGCGTAGGCCCCGCACAGCCCGGTGACCATCAGCAGCCCGACCGCCACCGGCAGCGGCGGGTGGAACGCGAACGCGGCCAGCGGCAGCAGGGCGACGCCCGCCAGCGGCACCGTGATCCGGTCCCTGGTCGCCGGGCCGAGCAGCGAACCGGCCACCATCTGCCCGACGACGGTCCCGACGGGCATCGCCGCCAGGAAGATGCCGTAGCCGACCGAGCCGGCCCCGGCGTCGGACGCGAACGGCACCGCCACGCCCTCGGCGACCCCGAAGAACATCGGCGGCACCCACCACATCAGCAGCAGCGCCCTGATCCGCGGGTGCGACAACAGCCGGCCGCTGGCGGCGAGCGACTCGCGCATCAGCGCCGTGCCCGGGCCGCCGCGCGCGGGCCGGCGCAGCGTGCCGAACCGCAGCAGCAGCGCCGAGCACAGGAACGTGCACACCGTCACATAGAGCGTCTCGCGCGGGGACAGCCACGCCACGACCGCGCCGGCCACCCCGAAGCCGACGATCTGCGAGGACTGGGAGACCATCGAGATCAGCGAGCGGCCCAGCACGAACAGGTCCCCGGTCAGGATCTCCGACAGGCTCGCGCCGCGGGTGCCGGTGAACAGCGGCGAGATGATCGAGACGCCCATCCGCAGCACCAGCAGCGCGGCGACCGGCATCCCCGGGATCACCATCAGCCCGACGCAGGACGCCGACAGCAGGTCGCAGGTGACCAGCACCCGGCGGGCCGGGGCGCGGTCGGTGATGCCCGACAGCAGCAGCCCGCTCAGCGCGTACGGCAGCGTGGTCAGCGCGAAGACCAGCGCGGTCAGCAGCGCCGAGCCGGTCTGTCGGAACACCAGGACCGCCAGGGCCACTTCGCAGAAGACGGTGCCGAGCATGGAGAGCACATGGGCGGCGAACATCGCCCGGAACTCCCGGACCGCGAACACCGCGCCGTAGCCGGCGCTTTCGTTCTCCCGCTCCGTGGTGCCGGAGGAGTGGCCCGAGTCCGCCGACGGGGAGGGGTGCTCCCCGTGCGACGGGTGCTCGCTGTCCGTTGTCATGACATCACACTGGTGGCAGGGGCCCCACCCGTCGTAGTCTTTCGGCTGCTGCCGAATCTTGGGGGGTGTGGTGTCGTCGCGCCTGCGGTTCACCGCCGACGAACTGCTGCGCTGCCGCTTCGCGATCTCGCCGCTGCGCGAGGTGCAGGGAGCGATCCGGACCCTCTCCCACCCCGACCGCAACGGCTACCACCTGCCGTGGCTGCGCCAGGTCCGCACGGCAGTCGCGGGCCTGGATCTGAGCGCGTTCCGGCTGCTCGCCCCGGTGGGCGGCCACGGCCCGGGCTTCCTCCACCCGGTGCCGGCACTGCCGTTGGCCGCGCTGGAGGACGAGACCGCCGCGATCAGGGCCACCGGCCCCGACCTCGCCCGGCAGCAGATCGCCGAGGCGCTGGCCCAGACCCCGGGCGCGGCCGGTACCCGGCGCGGCCGCGCCATGCTCGCCGACCCGGCCGGCACCGTGGGGCAGTTGGCGGCGCTCTACGAACACGTGTGGACCGCGCTGCTCGCGCCGCACTGGCCGCGGCTGCGGGCCGTCCTGGAGGCCGATGTCGCCTACCACGCACGGCGGTTGACCGACGGCGGCATGCAGCGGCTGTTCACCGGGCTGCACCCGCTGCTCAGCTGGTCGGACGGGGCGCTGGCGGTGGGCGGGGCGCTGCCCGAGACACGGCAGCCGGCGACCGAGGGCGGCCTGGTGCTGGTGCCGAGCGTCTTCTTCTGGCCCGAGGCGGGCAGCGCGTTCGACCCGCCGTGGCAGCCGACCGTGGTGTATCCCGCCCGCGGGGTCGGCGGCCTGTGGGCGCGCAGCGGGCCCAGCGCGTCCGCCGCGCTGGTCCGGCTGCTGGGCGCCAACCGGGCGGCGATCCTCACCGGGCTCGACGCCCCGACCACCACCACCGCCCTCGCCCACCGGCACGAGTTGGCGATGTCCTCGGTCTCCGCCCATCTGGCGGTGCTGCGTGACGCCGGGCTGCTCAGATCCCGCCGCTACGGCCACCAGGTGCTCTACGAGCGCACCCCGCTGGGCATCGCGATGGCGACCGGCGGCCTGCTGTAGCCGTACTACTGCCCGCACCCGTACCCGTACCCGTACCGCCCGGCGTACGACCGGGCCGTACGTACGGCGAGCCCCGCCGCGCCCTCACTGCGCGAGGAAGCGCTCCACCGTCTCCACCTTGGAGGTGAGCCCGTCGGTCACCGAGGGCCGGATGTCGGCCTTGAGCACCAGGGACACCCGGGGCGCGCGGGCCTCGACGGCGGCCACCGCGCGCCGCACCACGTCCATCACTTCCTCCCACTCGCCCTCGATCGAGGTGAACATCGCGTCGGTGCGGTTCGGCAGCCCGGACTCGCGGACCACGCGCACCGCGTCCGCGACGTACTCCCCGACGTCCTCGCCGACGCCGAGCGGGGTCACGGAGAAGGCGACGATCACGCGGAGGTCACCGCCTCGGCGTCCGAGGCGTCGGACGCGTCCGGGCCGGCCGCGCCCTGCTGCTGCGCGGCCCGGGCCACCGCCACCGCGCGCTCGCTCTCCTTCGCGAGCATCCGCTCCGCGAAGAACCCGCCGGTCGGCAGCACCGACAGCACCAGGTAGAGCGCCGAGCGGCCCAGCGGCCAGCGGGCCCGGTTCCAGGCGTCGGCCCAGAACAGCACGTAGATGATGAAGAGGATGCCGTGCACCATGCCCATCACGGGCACGGCGTTGAAGTCCGTGGTGCTCTTGAGCACCACGCACACCAGCAGGATCACGAAGGACGCCGCCTCCGGGGCGGAGATCAGGCGCAGCCTGCGCAGAGCGGCGGCGGTCTTGAGTTCCACGGGAACCTCGCTGTCGGGACGGTCGTGCGGGGCCGCCGCCGGGCGGCCGGGGCGGATGCGTAGCTCTTGTGAAGGCGATCACAAAGGCGTTTCCATTATCACCGGACCGTATCGATGACCGGTGGCCGGGGTCGGCAACCGTACGGCGGGCGATAACGTCCCAGTCCAGGGAGCGCGGCCGGGCCGGAGCCCCGGCGCACCGCCCGGGCGGCCCTCCTGCCTGGAGCTTTCCGCCCACCTTCCGTTGCCGAGCGACGACCCACGGGGACCGACACCGATGAGCAGAGACTGGAACCGCAGGCACTGCGCCAGCAAGGGACACATCACCTACGCACCCGACGAGCCGGCCTTGCGCGAACTGCTCCAGGCGCCGACCGCGCTGGGCACCGTGTGGCGCTGCCTGCGCTGCGGGGACTTCGTCCTCGGCGAGCCGCACGGCTCCGGGCCGGCCGACCGGGCGCCGCTGGTGCCGCGCGGCCGGGCGCTGCGCGACCTGTTCATCCTGCGCTTCCTCGCCGTCGAGCGGGTGCTGCGCGGGGTGCTGGTGATCCTGGCCGCCTGGGCGGTGTGGAAGTTCTCCAACTCCCAGGACGCGGTGCGCCGCCTCTTCGAGCAGGACCTCACCGTCTTCCGCCCGGTCGCGAACCACTTCGGCTACGACCTGGACCACTCGCCGGTCGTCGACACCATCCAGAAGACCTTCGACTACAAGAAGTCGACGCTGCACGTGGTGGCCGGCGGTCTGCTCGGCTACGCGCTGATCGAGACGGTCGAGGGCGTCGGGCTGTGGTTCGGCAAGCGCTGGGCGGAGTACCTGGCGGTGGTCGCCACCGCCGCCTTCCTGCCGATCGAGGTCTACGAACTGACCGAGAAGATGAGCTGGTTCAAGGTCGGCACCCTGGCGCTGAACATCGTCGCGGTCCTCTACATCCTCGTCGGCAAGCGGCTGTTCGGGCTGCGCGGCGGCCACGCGGCGTTCGAGGCGTCCCGGCGCGAGGAGTCGCTGCTGGAGGTCGAGGCGGCGGCCGGCGCGGTCGACACCGCGGGCACCCCCGCCCGTACGCCCGCCGCCAGGGCCGGTGCCGGGCTGCCGGGCGCCGCCGCCAAGCCGCCGCTGCCGGTCCGGCACCCCGGCGCCTCTCCGGGCCCGGCCTCGGCTTCCTCGCCTTCCCCGGCCTCGCCGGCCTCGTCGGCCGATACCGTGTGAGCCATGGCGAACTTCCGGCTCCAGGGCACCCGTGTGCTCGCCGTGGACCTGGCGGGTGAGGCGGTCAAGGCGAAGAACGGCGCCATGGTCGCCTACGACGGCGAGATGACCTTCAAGAAGATGACCGGCGGCGGCGAGGGCCTGCGCGGCCTGATGACCCGCCGGATCACCGGCGAGTCGATGGCCGTCATGGAGGTCAAGGGCCACGGCACCTGCTACTTCGCCGACCGGGCCACCGAGATCAACCTGGTGCGGCTGGGCGGCGAGAAGCTCTACGTCGAGGCGTCCAACCTGCTGGTCACCGAGCCGTCGCTGCGCACCGGCACCACCTTCACCGGGCTGCGCGGCGCCTCCCAGGGCAACGGCCTGTTCACCACCACCGTCGAGGGCACCGGGCAGGCCGCCATCCTGTCCGACGGGCCCGCGATCGTGCTGCGGGTCACCGCGCAGACCCCGCTCGTGGTGGACCCCGGCGCGTACGTCGCGCACACCGGCGGCCTGCGCCAGCAGCTCCAGACGGCGGTCGGCTGGCGCACCCTGGTTGGGGAGGGCTCCGGCGAGAGCTTCCAGCTCCGCTTCGAGGGCGAGGGCCTGGTCTACGTGCAGCCCAGCGAACGCGACACCGTGGGAGGGCAGCTGTAGTGCCGTTCACCCGGATCAACTCCAAGATGGTCGAGGCGGCCGTGGCGCCCGGGCAGCGGCTGTTCAGCCAGCGCGGCGCCATGCTCGCCTACCGCGGCCAGGTCACCTTCACCCCCAGCATCGTCGGCGGCCAGGGCGGGGTCATGTCGATGATCGGCCGCCGCGTCGCGGGCGAGGCGACCCCGCTGATGACCGTCGAGGGCTCGGGCTCGGTGATGTTCGGGCACGGCGGCCACCACATCCACACCGTGGACCTCGCCGGCGAGACGCTCTACGTGGAGGCCGACCGGCTGCTCGCCTTCGACGGCTCGCTCCAGCAGGGCACCATGTTCATGGGCTCGCAGGGCGGCGTGATGGGCGTGATACGCGGCCAGGTCACTGGGCAGGGCCTGTTCACCACCACGCTGGCGGGCAAGGGCTCGGTGGCGTTCATGGCGCACGGCGGCGTCATCGAGCTGCCGATCACCGCGCGCGGCCCGGTGCACGTCGACCCGCAGGCGTACGTCGCGCACCGCGGCGACGTCCGCAACAAGCTCACCGCGGCGATCGGCTGGCGGGAGATGGTCGGCCGCGGCTCGGGCGAGGCGTTCCAACTGGAGCTGTCCGGCAGCGGAACGGTCTACGTGCAGGCGTCGGAGGAGAAACTGTGAGCTACCCGCCCCCGCCCCCCTCGCCCCCGTCCCGGCCGCCGCTGCCGGGCACACCGCCGTCCGGGCCGGTCGTCCACGACGCGTGGACGCTGCCCTCCGGCGACAACGTCAACCCCTATGCCTTCAGCGTGGCCCTGGACGGCCAGTGGTTCCTGCAGAAGGGGAAGATGATCGCCTACTACGGGCAGATCGACTTCCAGGGGATCGGCGCCGGGCCGCTCGACCACCTCATCGCGGCGAACTTCCACTCCCCGACGCACGCCGCGGACTGGGTCGTCGCCCAGGGCCGCGGCAAGATGCTGCTCGCCGACCGGTCGTACGACATCAACTCCTATGACCTCGACAACGGCAACCTCACCATCCGCTCGGGCAACTTGCTCGCCTTCCAGCCCGGGCTGTCGCTGAAGCAGTCGATCATCCCCGGCTTCCTCACCCTGATCGGCACCGGCACGTTCGTGGCCGCCTCCAACGGCGCCGTGCACTTCGTGGAGCCGCCGATCCGGGTGGACCCGCAGGCGCTCGTCGGCTGGGCCGACTGCCCCTCGCCCTGCCACCACTACGACCACGCGTACCTGCGCGGCGTGCTCGGCGGCATCCGGGCGCTCACCGGGATCGGGGGCGCCTCGGGCGAGGAGCACCAGTACGAGTTCGTCGGCGCCGGGCAGGTGCTGCTCCAGTCCACCGAGTCGGTGCTCGCGCAGCGCGCGACCGGCGCGGAACCGGCGCCCGGCACGTAACCCGCACGCCCCCGGGCTCGTTCCACAGGGTGACCGGGCGGCTACCCTGGCAGCCGTCGCGGGGTGCGATCCCCGGTAACATGGCGGCATGGAGACCGAGACCGAGGATGCCCCCACCACCTGGCTCAGCGAGGCAGAACAGAGCGCCTGGCGACTCCACTTGGACGTCAGCCGCCTGCTGATGCACCAACTCGAGCGCGACCTCCAGCCGTTCGGCCTGACCAACAACGACTACGAGATCCTGGTCAACCTCTCCGAGGCCCCCGACCGGCGGATGCGGATGAGCGACCTGGCGAAGTCCACGCTCCAGTCGAAGAGCCGGCTCTCCCACCAGATCACCAGGATGGAGAGCACCGGGCTGGTACGCCGGGAGGACTGCGAGTCCGACCGCCGCGGGCTGTACGCGGTCCTCACCGACCAGGGCTGGGAGACCATGAGCGAGGTGGCCCCGCGCCATGTCTCCTCGGTCCGCCGGCACTTCATCGACATGCTGACCCCCGGGTCGCTGACCGCCTACCGCGAGGCGCTCCAGCCGGTGGCCGACCACCTGCGGGCCGAGCGCCCCCGGTAGCCGGGCGGCGGGGAAAGCGCCCACACGATGGACACTTGTGCCCAGTATGTGACCGACGGGTAGGCTCGGGGCCGTGCCAAAGCCGTTGAGCCTGCCCTTCGACCCCATCGCCCGCGCCGACGAGCTGTGGACGCGGCACTGGGGCGGTGTGCCCTCGATGTCCGCGATCACCTCCATCATGCGCGCCCAGCAGATCCTGCTCGGCCAGGTCGACGCGGTGGTCAAGCCGTACGGCCTCACCTTCGCCCGCTACGAGGCGCTGGTGCTGCTCACCTTCTCCCAGGAGGGCGAGCTGCCGATGTCCAAGATCGGCGAGCGGCTGATGGTCCACCCGACCTCGGTGACGAACACCGTCGACCGCCTGGTCTCGGCGGGTCTGGTCGCCAAGCGCCCCAACCCCAACGACGGGCGCGGCACGCTGGCCTCCATCACCCCCAAGGGCCGCGAGATCGTCGAGGCGGCCACCCGCGACCTGATGGCCATGGACTTCGGCCTGGGCGTGTACGACAAGGAGGAGTGCGGCGAGATCTTCGCGCTCCTGCGCCCCTTGCGGATAGCGGCAGGGGACTTCGAGGGCTGACGCCCGAGCAGCCGGAGTGGAAGGCCGACGGAGGAGGTCTTCCGCGGAGGCTGCGAGCAGGAGGACCGAGTGGGGTGAGGTGTGGGCTGACGCCCGAGCAGCCGGAGTGGAAGGCCGACGGAGGAGGTCGTCCGCGGAGGCTGCGAGCAGGAGGACCGAGCGACAAAGGGGCCAGCCGGAATAGCGTTGCTGGGAGGGCCTGGCCCGCCCCGGATTCGGGGGGAGGTTCGGGGCGGTTTACGCTCGTCCCATGAAATCCAGCGTGTTGACCCGCTACCGGGTGATGGCCTATGTGACGGGTGTGCTGCTGATCGTGCTCACCCTCAGCGTCATCGCCGAGTATGTGCTCCACATCGACGGCGCGAGCACCGCGACCGGCATCGTGGGCTTCGCCCACGGCTGGCTCTACGTGGTCTACCTCGTCTTCGCCTTCGACCTGAGCACCAAGGCGAAGTGGCCGCTGAGCCGGATGGCCTGGGTGCTGCTGGCCGGCACCGTGCCGACCGCCGCCTTCTTCGTCGAGCGCCGCGTCACCCGCGAGCTGGCCCCGAAGGTGGTCCGCGCCGAGCAGGCCGCCGAGCCGGTCGAGGTCTGACCCGGGGCGCCGCCCGGTAAAGAAAGCCCCAGGATCTGCCGCTCCGCCGCAGGTCGGCGCCGTCCACCCCGGAATCACCCGGGTGCGGGCCGACTGCCGTCGACATTTACTAGGACGTCCAAGTAAATTTGAGGCATGGACGCCCACGAGATCGAGACAGGCCGCCGGCGCTGGCAGGCGCGCTACGACTCCGCGCGCACCCGGGACGCCGATTTCACCACCCTCTCCGGTGACCCCGTACAGCCGGTCTACGGGCCACTGCCCGGCGCCGACGTACCCGGCTTCGACCGCATCGGCTGGCCGGGGGAGTACCCCTTCACCCGCGGCCTGCACGCCACCGGCTACCGCGGCCGGACCTGGACCATCCGCCAGTTCGCCGGCTTCGGCAACGCCGAGCAGACCAACGAGCGGTACAAGATGATCCTCCAGGCCGGCGGCGGCGGGCTGTCCGTCGCGTTCGACATGCCGACGCTGATGGGCCGCGACTCCGACGACCCCCGCTCGCTCGGCGAGGTCGGCCACTGCGGGGTCGCGATCGACTCCGCGGCCGACATGGAGGTCCTCTTCGGCGGCATCCCGCTCGGCGACGTCACCACCTCGATGACGATCTCCGGCCCGGCGGTGCCGGTCTTCTGCATGTACCTGGTCGCCGCCGAGCGCCAGGGCGTCGACCCCGCGGTGCTCAACGGCACGCTCCAGACCGACATCTTCAAGGAGTACATCGCGCAGAAGGAGTGGCTCTTCGCGCCCGACCCGCACCTGCGGCTGATCGGCGACCTGATGGAGCACTGCGCCCGCTCGGTGCCCGCCTACAAGCCGCTGTCGGTCTCCGGCTACCACATCCGCGAGGCGGGCGCGACGGCCGCGCAGGAGCTGGCGTACACCCTCGCCGACGGCTTCGGATACGTGGAGCTGGGCCTGTCCCGCGGCCTGGACGTCAACACCTTCGCGCCGGGGCTCTCCTTCTTCTTCGACGCGCACCTGGACTTCTTCGAGGAGATCGCCAAGTTCCGCGCCGCCCGCCGGATCTGGGCCCGTTGGATGCGCGACGTGTACGGGGCCACCTCCGACAAGGCGCAGTGGCTGCGCTTCCACACCCAGACCGCCGGGGTCTCGCTCACCGCCCAGCAGCCATACAACAACGTGGTGCGCACCGCGGTCGAGGCGCTGTCGGCGGTGCTCGGCGGCACCAACTCCCTGCACACCAACGCACTGGACGAGACGCTGGCGCTGCCCAGCGCCCAGGCCGCGGAGATCGCGCTGCGCACCCAGCAGGTGCTGATGGAGGAGACCGGGGTGGCCAACGTGGCCGACCCGCTCGGCGGCTCCTGGTACGTCGAGGCGCTCACCGACCGGATCGAGGCCGACGCGGAGCAGATCTTCGAGCGGATCAGGGAGCTGGGCGCCAGGGCGGTGCCGACCGGTGAGCACCCGATCGGCCCGATCACCTCGGGCATCCTGCGCGGCATCGAGGACGGCTACTTCACCGGGGAGATCGCCGAGTCCGCCTTCCAGTACCAGCGGGCGCTGGAGAAGGGCGAGAAGAAGGTGGTGGGCGTCAACTGCCACACCGGCTCGGTCACCGGCGACCTGGAGATCCTGCGGGTCAGCCACGAGGTGGAGCGCGAGCAGGTGCGGGTGCTGGCCGACCGCAAGGCCGCGCGGGACGGCGCCGCGGTGCGCGCCGCGCTCGAGGCGATGACCGCCGCCGCCCGCGACGGCTCCAACATGATCGAGCCGATGCTCACCGCGATCCGGGCCGAGGCCACGCTCGGCGAGGTCTGCGGGGTGCTGCGGGAGGAGTGGGGTTCGTACACCGAACCGGCCCGATTCTGATCTTCCGTCACCTGATCGGACCAACGCCCCCTTCCTGAAGCCGAGTTGGCCACGGGATGCTACTGGCTGCGCCCTTAGTCTCATACGCACCCAGCCCGGCAACCCTGCGGAAGGAACCGCGTGGCCCTCGAAGCGACCGTCGGTGACGACGGGATGATCTACATCCGGGAGACGCGGCGGCCCGACGTGGTCGCGGTGACCACGCCCGCGAAGTGGGAGGCGTTCGTGAAGGGCGTCAAGGCCGGGGAGTTCGACCACTTCGTGACGGAGGCGGAGGCGGAGACGGACGCGGAATCGGACACGGACCCGGGGAAGGGGGCCGACGCGGGCCGGGCGACGGAGACGGGCTGACGGCCGGGCCGCCCGCCGGCCGGGCTCAGCGGTCCGGCGCCGCGGTCAGCCCGCTCACCAGCAGCCGGGCCAGCCGGTCGGCCCACTCCCGGTCCACCTGCTCGGAGCTGACCATCACCCGGTGCACCACCGCCCCGGCCACCACGTCGAAGATCAGGTCGTCCCGGGCCGGGTCGGCGGCGCCCTCGTCCGGGGGCAGCTCGCCGCGCAGCTGGGCGCGGGCCCGGCCGAGCAGCACCAGGTGCTTCTGCCGGTCGACGATCGCCTCCCGGATGCGGGCGCGCAGCGCCTCGTCGTGCCCCGCCTCCGCGACCACCGCCATCAGCGAGGTGCGGGTCTCCGGGCGGTCGAGCACCTCGGCGAAGCGCAGCACCACGCCCTCGATGTCGGCCTGGAGGCTGCCGAGGTCGGGCAGTTCGAGCTGCTCGTCGAAGAGCGCCGCGAGCGCGTCCACCACCAACTCGTTCTTGCCCGCCCAGCGCCGGTACAAGGTGGTCTTGGCCACGCCCGCGCGGGCCGCCACGTCGCCGAGCGTCAACCCGCCGTAGCCCAGCTCCACCAGCGCCGCGCGGGTCGCGTCCAGGATGGCGCGGTCCGCCTCGGCGCTTCTGGGCCGACCGGTGCGCCTGCTCGGGCCGGCCGGCGGAGTGGGGGACATAGGCCGGACCTTACCCGCCGGTAGCCACCGCGGCGCGCGTGATCGTTGTCACACCAGGCGCCACTGCGCGCCCCGCGCCCGGCAGTTACGCTACGACTCGTAGCGAAAGGGTGGGCCTGCGAGCCCGCCGACGCGACAGCCACACCGTACGGACGGGGACTCCGTACCGAGGACACCCGCGGCGGCGTTCCCCGCCGCGACCGGCCACCGGCCCCTCCCGCAATCCGGCGGGTATCGGGGTCTGTACACGCTTTGCTCCGCGACGGGGGAGGATTGCCTCATGCAGCCACGGAACATGTCCATGAGCGGCGTGGTCGACCTCGCCGCGGTGAAGGCGGCCACCGAGGCCAAGGCGAAGGCCGAACAGGCCCGCGCCCAGCGCCAGGAGGCCGGACCCGGCGCCGCCCCCGCCGCCCCGCTCGTCATCGAGGTGACCGAGGCGACCTTCGAGAGCGACGTCCTCCAGCGCTCCGCCGAGGTCCCGGTCGTCATCAGCTTCTGGGCCGATCAGGCCGAGCAGAGCAAGCAGCTCAACACGGTGCTGGAGCGGCTGGCCGGCCAGTACCGGGGGCGCTTCGTCCTCGCCACCGCCGATGTCTACGCCAACCAGCTGCTCTTCCAGCAGTTCGGCGTGCAGGGGGTGCCCGCGGTCTTCGCGGTGCTGGCCGGGCAGGCGATGCCGCTCTTCCAGGGCGCCGCGCCCGAGGAGCAGATCACCGAGGTGCTCGACCAGGTGATCGCCGTCGCCGAGCAGCGGTTCGGCATCGTCGGCGCCGAGGTGGACCCGGCCGACGCGGCCGCGGAGCCCGCCGAGCAGGCCCCGCCGCGCCCCGCCACCCCGCAGGAGCTCGCGCTGACCGCGGCGCACGAGGCGCTGGACGCGGGAGACCTGGCCGGTGCGATCCAGGCGTACCGCAACGTACTGTCGGACGAGCCGGGCAACGCCGAGGCGAAGCTCGGCCTGGCGCAGGCGGAGCTGCTCCAGCGGGTGGAGGGCGCGGACCCGCAGCAGGTGCGCAAGGCGGCCGCCGACGCCCCCGCCGACGTCGACGCCCAACTGGCCGCCGCCGACCTCGACCTGGTCGGCGGTCATGTGGAGGACGCCTTCGGCCGGCTGGTGGACGCGGTGCGGCGCACCGCGGGCGAGGACCGCGACCGGGTCCGGCTGCGGCTGCTGGAGCTGTTCGAGGTGATCGGCCCGGACGACCCGCGGGTGGTCGCGGCGCGCACCGCGCTGGCCCGGGTGCTCTTCTGACCCGCGCGTGACCCGCGCGCGGACCTGCGGGCACTCACGGATTTAGCGATACGGCGGCCGCACTTTATCAAACCGTGACAATGCGCGGCCGCTGTTACTTCCGGTAGGAAGCCCGCCCCCGTTTGGGGGCCGTTGTCCCGGGGTGCCGGATTCGCGCCCCCGGATTTCGGTCACTCTGCGTCAGAAAAGGCGCTGTGGCGATCATGTTGGTGACGCTCTGCCGTTACCCGCTGGTAACGAACCCCCTTGTGCACAGCCCCCGAATGGACCACGATCGGCCAAGCTCGGTCCCGTAACCGTGCGTCCGGCCGCCAGCCGGTGCGACGGCCGCGGGTCCCCGCCGGGCGGGGTGCGCGGTGACCGCCGTCGCCCCGGGACAGGGGGGTCTCCGTCCACGGATGGAACCGGATGGAGCCTGTCCCCAAGGTTGCGCGAGAGCGTGGCCAGTGGTTGTCGCTCGGGGGTGATCGCCGACGTTCGGACAGCGCCGTCCGCGACTCCCCCGGGAGGGGACGGCCTCCCGACCACCGGCGCTCTCCTTCCCGAGGACGTAGCACTTCTCCCATCCCGGGCCGGGCCCGAACGACCCGGCCGGAGATGTACGTCCGAGAAGGAGGAAGTATGGAGTCGATCGTTCGTGGCGGTACCAGATGGCGGCGGTTCGCCGTCGTCATGGTGCCGAGCGTCGCGGCCACCGCGGCGATAGGCGTGGCGCTGGCCCAGGGGGCGCTGGCCGCGTCCTTCAGCGTGTCGGGCCAGGAGTTCAAGGTGCACGCCGACACCTTGAACGGCACCGGGTTCATCCAGTACGGCGCGGTCGACGTCCAGCACGGCGGCACCGCGCAGCCGGTCGCGGTCTCGGCCTTCAAGTCGGCGACCATCACCGGGCTGTGCCAGTCGGTGGTCCTGCCGAAGATCCCGCTGGTCGGCGACGTGACGCTGAAGCTGACGGCCGGCAACAACGGCAAGAAGGTCAAGGCCAGCAACCTCTACATCGACCTGAACCAGCTCAACGCCGACGCCACCTTCTACGACATCAACATCGGTGTCGCGGCGGGTGACAGCCAGAAGGGCCCTGGCGTCGCGGCGGGCGACAAGGCCGACCCGGGGTCGTTCGCGCAGGAGGCCGACCGGGCCGTCCTGACGAACGTGGACCAGACCGCCTGGGCGACCAGCGCGGGCACCTTCAAGCTCGCCGGGCTGAGCATGAGCGTGAAGAAGGGCTCCGGTTCCGGAGTCGAGTGCTACTAGGCGATCAGGCGAGAGCCGCGCCGTGTGGCCGCGGGCGAGTCGCGCGGGACGCGGCTCGCCCAGGCCGCCGTACGTATTTCCACCGCACCAAGCCAGTCCCAGGGAGCTGTTTTCGATGAGCGCCGAGTCGACAGGACTGCGTGCCGGGTTCCGGAAAGGACGTCTGGCGTTCCGTCACTGGAGGTGGCAACGCCCCTTCTGGGCCGGACTGCTGACCCTCATCGCGGGCCTGCCCATCGCGTACTTCCCGTACGAGAACCTCACGCTCGGCCAGTTGACCGTGCGGATGTCCACCACCACCGGGTCCGCCTCGCTGATCATCGGCGTGCTGCTGTTCGTGCTGGGGCTGACCATGTGGTTCCAGTCCGCGGTACGGATCTTCGCCGGGGTCGCCTCGATCCTGCTCGCGCTGGTGTCGCTGCCGGTCTCCAACGTCGGCGGCTTCCTGATGGGCTTCGTGCTCGCGTTGCTCGGCGGTGCGCTCGCGGTCTCCTGGGCGCCCGGCGTCCCGGCGGCGGACGAGCCCGGTGAGAAGGCGGAACTGCCCGACGGCGACCCGGGACCGGCCGGCGAGGACGAGGGCGCCCCCGGCGGCGCGCGTCCGGGCGACCCGTTCGTGCCCGCCCAGCCGCGGGGCGAGACGCCGCAACGCGCCGAGGAGCCGGTACTGGCCGGCGGACGCGGCGACGAAGAGACCACCAAGGAGAAGAACGGGAGGCACCGTGCTGGGTGACGACGCTCAGCCGGCCACGAGCGACGGGCCACGCGCCAGGGCGACCTCGGGGCCGCGCCACGCGGCTCCGCGCAAGTCGCTGCTGACCAAGCTGCATGTCCCCGCCGGCAAGGCGGTGGCGCTCGCCGCGATGCCCACGGCGGTGCTGATGGGCATGGGCCTGACCCCGCATCTCGCGCAGGCCGACGAGCCCTCGACGCCGTCGTTCGCGCCCGGCGCCTGCGTCTCCCAGTCCGAGACGCCGTCCCCGACGGCTTCCGGGCAGGACACGAAGGACAGCTCGAAGAGCAGCGCCAAGGACAGCGCGAAGAGCACCAAGAAGGCGGACCAGGACAGCACGTCCGGTACCGCCACCCCGACGCCGACGGCCAGCCCCGAGGGCGACCGGCCGGCCGCGACCGCGAGCCCGAGCCCGACCGCCACGTCCGGTGACTCGGCCAAGAAGTCCACGCCGGCCGCCACCGCGAGCCCGACGCCGACGGCGACCTCGTCGTACAACCCGCTCGACCCGCTGGGGCTGGGCGACCTGCTGAGCGGGCTGCTCGGCGGCAAGAAGAGCGACCCGACGCCGACGGCGACGCCCACCACGGCCGACCCCACGCCGACGGCGAGCGCCACCACGCCGGCCCCCGACCCGACGTCCACGTCCAAGACGTCCGGCAGCGGCACGACGAGCAGCAAGAGCAGCACGGGCACCAAGGACAGCAAGGACACCAAGTCCACCACGGACACCGTCGAGAAGGCCGTCAAGGGCCTCACGGACGCCACGGCGACCCCGAAGGCGACGGCCACCCCGTCGCCGTCCACCACGGCCTCCGACGGCAAGCAGGGCTACCCCTGCCCGACCTACGACGCCAAGGCGCTCGCGGACGCGAAGACCGAGGGCGGCATACCGCTGCTGCCCGACGAGCCGTGGACCCTCAAGAGCAGCATCCTGACCCTGCACGGCCTGAACTACGACGGCATCGTGCAGGTGAAGACCGCCAGCGGCGAGGTCAAGGACGTCCTGAAGTTCACCACCACCGGTATCGACATCGGCGACCTCGACCAGTTCGTGGTCGGCCCGCGCGGCAAGGGCCATACCGAGGTCAAGGCCGCCAAGGGCTCCACGTCCACGATCACCGGCGGCACCACGACGCTCTACACCGAGTCGCTCAGCGGCAACCTGCTCGGCCTGATCCCGATCACCTTCACGCCGAAGTCCCCGCCGCCGCTGACGCTGCCGGAGCTGTTCTTCACCAACGTGACGGTCATCAACGCCGGCCAGTTCGGCGGCAACCTGCACGTGCCGGGCATGCAGGTGCTGCCCGGCCAGCCCTGACCGCACCCCGCGCGCGGCCCCGGCCGCGCGGCAGGACGCACGAAGCGGCCACGCACCCCCTCCCACAGGGGTACGTGGCCGCTGCTCGTGCGGGGCGGGTCAGTTCCCCAGGTGGTGCACCCGGACCAGGTTGGTGGTGCCGGGCACGCCGGGCGGGGAGCCGGCCGTGATGATCACGGTGTCGCCCTTGGCGTACTCCGAGAGCTTGAGCATCTCCCGGTCGACCAGCTCCACCATCGCGTCGGTGTTGTCCACGTGCTCGACCACGAACGTCTCCACACCCCAGGTCAGCGCCAGCTGGTTGCGGGTGGCGGGGTCGGTGGTGAAGGCCACCACCGGCTCGGGCACGCGGTAGCGGGCCAGCCGGCGGGCGGTGTCACCGGACTTGGTGAACGCCACCAGGGTGCGCGCGTCGAGGAAGTCGGCCAGTTCGGCGGCCGCGCGGGCCACCGCGCCGCCCTGGGTGCGGGGCTTCTTGCCCGGCGCCAGCGGCTGGAGGCCCCGGCAGAGCAGCTCCTGCTCGGCCGCCTCCACGATCCGCGCCATCGTCTTGACCGTCTCGATCGGGTACTTGCCGACCGAGGACTCCGCCGAGAGCATGACCGCGTCCGCGCCGTCCAGGATCGCGTTGGCCACGTCGGACGCCTCGGCGCGGGTCGGCCGGGAGTTGGTGATCATCGACTCCATCATCTGGGTCGCCACGATCACCGGCTTGGCGTTGCGGCGGCACAGCTCGATCAGCCGCTTCTGCACCACCGGCACCTTCTCCAGCGGGTATTCCACCGCGAGGTCGCCGCGGGCGACCATCACGGCGTCGAACGCCATGACGACGTCCTCCATGTTCTCCACCGCCTGCGGCTTCTCCACCTTGGCGATGACCGGGACCCGGCGGCCCTCCTCGTCCATCACCCGGTGCACGTCGCGCACGTCCTTGGCGTCCCGGACGAAGGACAGCGCGACCATGTCGACGCCCATCTGCAGCGCGAAGCGCAGGTCCTCGATGTCCTTCTCGGACAGCGCGGGCACGTTCACCGAGGCGCCGGGCAGGTTGATGCCCTTGTGGTCGGAGATCACACCGCCCTCGACCACCAGCGAGCGGACCCGGGCGCCCTCGACCTCGATGACGCGCAGCGCCACGTTGCCGTCGTTGATGAGGATCGGGTCGCCCTGCGAGACGTCGCCGGGCAGGCCCTTGTAGGTGGTGCCGCAGATGGTGCGGTCACCGGGCACGTCCTCGGTGGTGATGACGAACTCGTCGCCGGCCACCAGCTCCACCGGCCCGTCGGCGAAGGTGGCCAGCCGGATCTTCGGCCCCTGGAGGTCGGCGAGGATGCCGACCGCGCGGCCGGTCTCCTCGGCGACCTTGCGCACGCGCTGGTAGCGGCTCTCGTGCTCGGCGTGGCTGCCGTGGCTGAAGTTGAGGCGGGCCACGTTCATACCGGCGTCGACCAGCGTCTTGAGCTGGTCGTACGAGTCGACGGCGGGACCCAGGGTGCAGACGATCTTGGCTCGGCGCATGGGCACTATCCTATCGGTTTGTTCCGCTCCGGAATAATGTGGGGCTGCGTTGCTGGTGCCTTCGGCGTCAGGTCCTTAAGCGCGCGCCAAGGCATAAGTATCCCGTGCGATCTCGAACTCCTCATCAGTGGGGACCACCGCCACCGCCACCCGGCTGGTCGCGGCCGAGACCAGCCGGCCGCCCGAGGCGCGCACCGCGTTGCGCACCGGGTCCAGCTCGATGCCCAGACCCGCCAGCCCGTCCAGCGCAGCGGCGCGCACCGCGGCGGAGTTCTCGCCCACGCCCGCGGTGAACGCCACCGCGTCCACCCGGCCCAGCACCGCGGTGAACGCGCCGATGTAGCGGCGCAGCCGGTGCACGTAGACGTCGAAGGCCAACTGCGCGTCCTTGTCGCCCGCGCCCATCCGGCGGCCGATCTCCCGCATGTCGTTGGCGCCGCACAGGCCCAGCAGCCCGGACCGCTTGTTGAGCAGCGTGTCGATCTCGTCGGTGGGCATCCCGGCCACCCGCTGGAGGTGGAAGACCACCGCCGGGTCGATGTCGCCGGAGCGGGTGCCCATCACCAGCCCCTCCAGCGGGGTCAGCCCCATCGAGGTGTCCACGCACACCCCGCCGCGCACCGCCGACGCCGAGGCGCCGTTGCCCAGGTGCAGCACGATCACGTTGGCCTCGGCGGGCTCCTTGCCGAGCAGCGCGGCCGTCGCCCGGGAGACGTAGGCGTGCGAGGTGCCGTGGAAGCCGTAGCGGCGGATGCCGTACCGCTCGGCGGTGGCCGCGTCGATCGCGTAGCGGGCGGCCGCCTCCGGGATGCTCGCGTGGAAGGCGGTGTCGAAGACCGCCACCTGCGGCAGGTCCGGGCGCAACTGGCGGGCGACCTTGATGCCGGTGATGTTCGCCGGGTTGTGCAGCGGGGCGAGCGGCACCAGCTTCTCGATCTCCGCGACCACCTCGTCGGTGATCAGGGTCGGCTCGGTGAAGCGGGTGCCGCCGTGCACCACCCGGTGCCCGACCGCCGCCAGCCGCGGCGAGTCCAGGCCCAGGCCCTGCCCGTCCAGTTCGCGGGCGACCTGGCGCAGCGCCTCGGCGTGGTCGGCGACGCCGCCCTCCTCGCCGATCCGCTCCACCACCCCGGACGCGGGGCGGGCCCCGTCGGCCATGTCGAGCAGCTGGTACTTCACCGACGAGGAGCCGGAGTTGAGCACGAGTACATGGGTCGCGGCGGTCACCGTGGGTCCCCCTGGGCCTGGATCGCGGTGATCGCGACCGTGTTGACGATGTCCTGCACCAGCGCGCCGCGCGACAGGTCGTTGACGGGCTTGCGCAGTCCTTGCAGGACCGGGCCGACCGCGACCGCGCCCGCCGAGCGCTGGACTGCCTTGTAGGTGTTGTTGCCGGTGTTCAGGTCCGGGAAGACCAGCACCGTGGCCCGCCCGGCCACCGCCGAACCCGGCAGTTTCGCGGCGGCGACCACCGGGGAGACCGCCGCGTCGTACTGGATCGGGCCCTCCACCAGCAGGTCGGGCCGGCGCTGCCGGACCAGCTCGGTGGCCGCCCGCACCTTGTCCACGTCCGCGCCCGAGCCGGAGGTGCCGGTGGAGTACGACAGCATCGCCACCCGCGGCTGCACGTCGAAGCGGGCCGCGGTGCCTGCCGCCTGGATCGCGATGTCCGCGAGCTGCTCGGCGTCCGGGTCCGGGTTGACCGCGCAGTCGCCGTAGACCAGCACCCGGTCGGCCAGGCACATGAAGAACACCGAGGAGACGATGGCCGCGCCCGGCCGGGTCTTGATGATCTCGAACGCCGGGCGGATCGTGGCCGCCGTGGAGTGCACCGCCCCCGACACCATGCCGTCGGCCAGGCCCTCCTGGACCATCAGCGTGCCGAAGTACGACACGTCGGCGACCACGTCGTAGGCCAGCTCGTAGCTGACGCCCTTGTGCGCGCGGAGCTTGGCGTACAGGGCGGCGAAACGGTCCCGCAGCGGTGAGGTGTGCGGGTCCAGGATGTCCAGCGCCGGGTCGTCCAGCGCGATGCCGAGGTCGCCCGCCTTCTTGCGGACCGCGTCCTCCTCGCCGAGCAGGGTCAGCTCGCACACGCCCCGGCGCAGCAGCACCTCCGCGGCCCGCAGGATGCGCTCCTCGGCGCCCTCGGGCAGCACGATCCGCCGCTTGTTGCTCCGGGCCCGCTCCAGCAGCGCGTGCTCGAACATCATCGGGGTGACCCGGGCCGAGCGGGCCACCGACAGCCGCTCGGTCAGCTCGGTGGTGTCCACGTGCGTCTCGAACAGGCCGAGCGCGGTCTCCGCCTTGCGCGGGGTGCCCGCGCCCAGCTTGCCGTCCAGCCCGAACAGTTCGGTGGCGGTGAGGAACGAGCCGGTCGGCACCGCCACCACCGGGGTGCCCGGGGCCAGCCGCTCGGCCAGTTGCAGGATGTCCTGGCCGGGCTTCTCGCCCAGCGTGAGCAGCACGCCCGCGATCGGCGGCGACCCGGCCGAGTGCGCGGCCAGCGCTCCTATGATCAGGTCGGCGCGGTCGCCCGGGGTGACCACCACGCACCCGGGGGTCAGCGCGGGCAGGAACGTCGGCAGCATCGCGCCGCCGAAGACGAAGTCCAGCGCGTCGCGGGCCAGCCCCGCGTCGTCGCCGAGCAGCACCTCCGCGCCGAGCGTCTGCACGATCTGCCGGACCGTCGGCGCCGACAGCGCGGGCTCGTCCGGCAGCACGTACACCGGCACGTCCAGGCTGCGCCGCAACTGCTCGGTGGACGCCTCCAGTTGGTCCGGGGCCACCCGGTTGGCGACCATCGCGATGACGTCGCAGCCGAGGTTGGTGTAGGCGTGGTGGGCGTTGCGGACCTCCGCGACCACCGACTCGGCGTTCTGGTCCCGGCCGCCGACCACCGGCAGCACCGAGGCGCCGCACTCGTTCGCCAGCCGGGCGTTGACCCCCAACTCGGCCGGCAGGTTCGTGGCGGCGAAGTCCGAGCCGAGGATCAGCACCGTCTCGAAGCTCTCCGCGACCCGCAGATAGCCCTCGACGAGCCGCCCGATCAGCGCCGCCTCGCCCTGCTCGGCCTGGAGCGCGGCAGCCTCCTCGTACCCCAGGCCGAAGTACGTCGCCGGGTCCTGGGCGAGCCGGTAGCGGCCGCGCAGCAGCTCGAAGATCCGGTCCGGGGCGTCGTGGACCAGCGGGCGGTAGAGGCCGACCCGGTCCACCTGGCGGGTCAGCAGCTCCATCATTCCGAGTTCCACGACCTGACGGCCGTCGCCACGGCCGATGCCCGTGACATAGACGCTGCGCGTCACCCCTGTGCTCCGTTCCTGTGCTGCCGAACCCCGTGCCGCGGACCGCTGCCGGCCCGCGGGGCGCGGGAAGTGCGTACGTGCGTGCGCACAGCAGACGCTAACGCGCCAACCGGGCGAATGCCCGACGAGGGCGGGGCGTGCCGACGTCGCGTCGGCGGACACGCGGTGCGCGGGATGCGTTTCTGGGCCGTTCGGGCAGCGCGCGGCAGCGCGGCGCGGCCGGTTCGGCGGGTCCACCGGACGGAACGGGCCGTACCCGTACAGTGAGGGCAGATCGGAGACGGAGGGCGGTGCCATGGAGGTCCTGGCTACCGGAGTGCAGCGTGACGAACGGCCCCTGCTGGAGCGCGCGTTCGCGCCGCGGCACGACGTGCGCTGCCTGGAGACCGTCCTGACCGCCGACACGCTGCCGCTGGCCGCGGGCTACGAAGCGGTGTCCACCAGCGTCAACGCGGCCCTGGACGCGCCCGCGCTGGAGGCGCTGGTGCGCGGCGGCACCCGGCTGATCACCCAGCGCTCCACCGGCTACAACAACATCGACCTCGCGCACGCCGAGCGGCTCGGGCTGACCGTGGCCCGGGTGGCCCGCTACTCCCCGTACGCGGTGGCGGAGTTCGCGTGGGCGCTGGCGATGGCGCTCAACCGCCGTATCGTGCGGGCCGCTTCGCGCACCCGCGACTTCGACTTCCGGCTGGACGGGCTGCTCGGCCGCGACTTCCACGGCCGCACCGCCGGGATCGTGGGCACCGGGCGGATCGGCGCGGCCTTCACCGCGATCGCCCGCGGCTTCGGCATGCGGCTGCTCGGCTGGGACATCTCGGTCAACCCGCAGTGCCAGGAGATGGGCCTGGAGTACGTCGAACTCGACCGGCTGCTGCGCGAGTCCGACCTGATCAGCCTGCACGTGCCGCTGATGCCCTCCACCCACCACCTGCTCGGCGCGCGGCGGCTGGCGGAGCTGAAGGACGACGCGATCGTGGTCAACACCGGCCGCGGCGCGCTGATCGACGCCGACGCGCTGGTGGCCACGCTGCGCGAGGGCCGGCTCGGCGGCGTCGGCCTGGACGTGTACGAGGAGGAGGCCGGGGTCTTCTTCTACGACAAGTCGCTGGAGGTGATGACCGACGACACCCTGGCCCGGCTGCTGACCTTCGCCAACGTGCTGATCACCTCGCACCAGGCGTACTTCACGGTGGACGCGGTCGAGGAGATCGCCACGGCCACCGTCCGCAATGTGGACGACTACCTCGCGGGGCGGATCACTGAGTGCACGCTGATCCCGAAGTCCCCGTGACACCGGGGGCCCGGCCCGCCCGGCCCGTGCGGCGGCGCGGACCCGCACCCGGTCCGCGACCCGCTACCCGTGTCTCCTGGAGATCGCCATGCGTATCGGAGTGCTCACCGCCGGCGGCGACTGCCCCGGCCTCAACGCCGTCATCCGCTCGGTCGTCCACCGCGCGCTGACCGGCCACACCGACGAGGTGATCGGTTTTGAGGACGGCTTCGTCGGGCTGCTGGAAGGCCGCTTCCGCGAACTCGACCTCAACTCCGTCAGCGGCATCCTGGCCCGCGGCGGCACCATCCTCGGCTCGGCCCGGCTGGAGCGGGCCCGGCTGCGCGAGGCCGCCGACAACGCCGACGAGCTGTGCGCCCAGTACGGGATCGACGTCCTCATCCCGATCGGCGGCGAGGGGACCCTGACCGCCGCCCGGATGCTCTCCGACGCCGGCATGCCGGTGGTCGGCGTGCCCAAGACCATCGACAACGACATCAACGGCACCGACCGCACCTTCGGCTTCGACACCGCCGTCACCGTCGCCACCGAGGCGATCGACCGGCTCCAGACCACCGCCGAGTCGCACCAGCGGGTCATGGTGGTGGAGGTGATGGGCCGCCACGCGGGCTGGATCGCCCTGGAGGCGGGCATGGCCAGCGGCGCGCACGGCATCTGCGTGCCCGAGCGGCCCTTCGACCCGGCCGACCTGGTGGACATGGTCGAGAAGCGCTTCGCCCGCGGCAAGCGCTTCGCGGTGGTCTGCGTCGCCGAGGGCGCCCACCCGGCGAAGGACACCATGGAGTACGGCGTCGGCGCGATCGACAAGTACGGCCACGAGCGGTTCAACGGCATCGGCACCACGCTCGCCCGCGAGCTGGAACGGCGGCTGGGCAAGGAGGCCCGCCCGGTCATCCTCGGCCACGTCCAGCGCGGCGGCGTCCCCACCGCCTACGACCGGGTGCTGGCGACCCGGTTCGGCTGGCACGCCGTGGAGGCCGCGCACGCCGGCTCCTTCGGGCAGATGACGGCGCTGCACGGCACCCGCGTGGTGATGGTGCCGCTCGCCGACGCCGTCACCCACCTCAAGACGGTGCCCGAGGACCGGATGGAGGAGGCCGAGTCGGTCTTCTGAGAGCCCCGCCCGGCCGGTCGCGGGCCGAGCCGCGACCGGCCGCCGCGGCTCAGCCCGCGGCCGGCCGCAGCCAGACCGTGGCCAGCGGCGGCACGGTCAGCGTGATGCTGTGCCGGCGGCCGTGCCAGGGCGTCGGCTCGCTCTTGACCGGCCCCCCGACCGACACGCCGCTGCCGCCGTAGCGGGTCTCGTCGCTGTTGAGCACCTGGACCCACACCCCCTCGGGGCAGCCGATCCGGTAGTCCCGGCGCACCACGGGGGAGAAGTTGCTGACGCACATCAGCGGGTTGCCCGCGGTGTCGTGGCGCAGGAAGGACAGCGTGTTGTCCTCGGCGGCGCCGCCGTCGATCCACTCGAAGCCGCCCGGGTCGGTGTCGCGCTGCCACAGCGCGGGCGTCGCGCCGTACACCGCGTTCAGGTCGCGCACCCAGTCGCGCACCCCGCGGTGGTCGCCGGCCGCGGGGTAGTCCGGCGCGAGCAGCCACCAGTCCGGGCCGCTGTCGTGCGACCACTCCGCGCCCTGCGCGAACTCCTGCCCCATGAACAGCAGCTGCTTGCCCGGGTGGGCCCACATGTAGCCCAGGTACGCGCGGGCGCCGGCCCGCCGCTGCCACCAGTCGCCGGGCATCTTCTCCACCAGCGACCGCTTGCCGTGCACCACCTCGTCGTGCGAGATGGGCAGCACGTAGTTCTCGCTGTACGCGTACACCATCGAGAACGTCAGCTCGTCGTGGTGGTACTTGCGGTGCACCGGCTCGTGCGCCATGTACTGGAGCGTGTCGTGCATCCAGCCCATGTTCCACTTCAGGCCGAAGCCGAGGCCGCCGAAGCCGGTCGGGCCGGCCTGGTGGGTGGGCCGGGTCACCCCGTCCCACGCGGTGGACTCCTCGGCGATGGTGACCACGCCCGGGCAGCGCCGGTAGACGGTGGCGTTCATCTCCTGGAGGAAGGCCACCGCGTCCAGGTTCTCCCGGCCGCCGTACGCGTTCGGCAGCCACTGCCCGTGCTCACGGGAGTAGTCGAGGTAGAGCATCGAGGCGACCGCGTCGACCCGCAGACCGTCGATGTGGAACTCCTCGCACCAGTACACCGCGTTGGCCACCAGGAAGTTGCGGACCTCGGTGCGGCCGAAGTCGAACTCCAGGGTGCCCCAGTCCGGGTGCTCGGCGCGGCGCGGGTCGGCCGGCTCGTACAGCGGCTCGCCGTCGAACCGGGCCAGCGCCCACTCGTCCTTCGGGAAGTGCGCCGGCACCCAGTCCATGATCACGCCGATGCCCGCCCGGTGCAGCGCGTCCACCAGGTACCGGAAGTCGTCCGGCGAGCCCAGCCGCGAGGTCGGCGCGTAGTACGACGTGACCTGGTAGCCCCACGAGCCGCCGAACGGGTGCTCCGCGACCGGCATCAACTCCACGTGGGTGAAGCCCAGTTCCTGCACGTAGGCGGGCAACTGCTCGGCCAGGCCCCGGTAGTCCAGACCCGGCCGCCAGGACGGCAGGTGCACCTCGTACACCGACAGCGGCGCGCGGTGCACGGGGACGTCCGCGCGGTGCGCCATCCACTGCGCGTCTCCCCACGCGTACGACGACTCGGTGACGATCGACGCGGTGGCCGGCGGGACCTCGGTGGCGCGCGCCATCGGGTCGGCCTTCATGCCGCGCGAGCCGTCGGGCCGGATGATCTCGTACTTGTACGCCGTACCTGGGCCGACCCCGGGGACGAACAGCTCCCACACCCCGGACGAGCCGAGCGAGCGCATCGGCAGCCCGGAGCCGTCCCAGTACGTGAAGTCCGCGGCCAGCCGCACCCCGCGCGCGTTCGGCGCCCACACCGCGAAGCGCGTGCCGGGCACCCCGCCGTGCGTCATCGGGTGCGAGCCGAGCACCTTCCACAGCTGCTCGTGCCGCCCCTCGCCGATCAGGTGCAGGTCCAGTTCCCCCAGCGTCGGCAGGAAGCGGTACGGGTCGTCGACCACCGTCTCGCCCGCGTCGTAGGACACCGCCAGCCGGTACCGCGCGGGGATCTCGGTCAGCGGGAGCAGCGCGGAGAACAACCCGTCGCCCTCCGGCGCCAGTTCGGTGCGCTCGCCGTCCAGCACGACCGCCACGGCGCGGGCGAACGGGCGCAGCGCCCGCACCCGTACGCCCTCCGCCTCGCGATGCGCGCCGAGCAGCGCGTGCGGGTCGTGATGGGTGCCCCCCACCAGCCGCCCCCTCTCCTCGGCGCTGAGCCCGGTCCCCCCGCAGTTGCGGCCGCCGCTGCGTTCGGGGGCGTCCCCGGAAGACCCAGCGGCGCTGGGGGTACCTCCCAGGCCAGGCTCTGGGGGAAGAACTGCGCGACCGGCCGCGACGGCGCCGCGGTCCCTCACCGGCCGGGTGGGGCCGCCTGGTTCGCCCCGCACCACCGGCGTGGAGTGGGGCGCATCGCGCTCCTTGGGCGCCGTACCCGAGGCCGCCGGGTGCGGCGTCGTCGCGTCGTAGCCGCGGGCGGCGGCTTCCGGGAGGGCGCCGTCACCGGGTGACGGTTGGCGCGGTGGCTGTGCGGCGGGGGTCACGGCAAGCACTCCTCGGGGTCTCGTCAGGGGGTCGTGGACAGGCGGGCGAGGGCGGACAGCGGGATGGGCAGCCAGGCCGGGCGGTGGCGGGCCTCGTACCGGGCTTCGTACACCGCCTTGTCGGTTTCGAAGGCCCGTATCAGCACGGGCTGTTCACGGGGGTCGGTGCCCGCCACCGCGGCGTACCCGGTGCAGAAGGCGGCGCGGTGCCGGGCGGCCCAGGGGCCGTTGCCGCTGTGGTGGGCGGCGTAGTCGAAGGAGCGCAGCATGCCCGCGACGTCCTGGACCGGCGGCGCGGGGCGGCGCCGGTCGGCGAGCGGGCGGGCCGGCTCGCCCTCGAAGTCGATCAGCACCCACGCGCCGTCCGGCCCGCGCAGCGCCTGCCCGAGGTGGAGGTCGCCGTGGATGCGCTGGGCGAACACCGCCCCGCCGGGCCCGGTGCCCGCGCCGAGCTTGGCGAGGTCGTCGTAGGCGGCGCGCAGCGCACCGGTGAACGGGCGGACCCCGGGCACCTCGGCGGCGGTCTCCTCCAGCCGGCGCGTCATCGCCGCGGCGACCCGCTCCAGGGTGCCGCCGTCCAGCCGGCGCACCGGCAGCGCGTCGGCCAGCGCGCGGTGCACCTCGGCGGTGGCCCGGCCCAGCGCCGCGGCCTCGGCGCGGAAGTCGCCGTCCTCGGCCACGGACGCCAGGGCGAGCGCCCAACCGTCGCTGGAGCCGGGCAGGAAGCGCTGGAGCACCCCGAGGGTGATCGGCTCCCGGCCGCCCGGCGGCGCGGCGGCCGGGCCGCCGGTGCCGGCGGCGTCCTTGGGGTCCATGGCGTCCATGGCGTCGGCGGTGTCGGCGTCCAGCGCCTCGAACCACGCCACCGGCTCCGCCACCCGGCGGGACCCGGCCCGGGCCAGCGCGAGCGACAGCTCCAGGTCCGGGTTGCTGCCGGGCGAGACCCGGCGGAAGAGCTTGAGGATGTACCGGTCGCCGTACACCACGGAGGTGTTGGACTGCTCCGCGGTGGACACCCGCGGGGTCAGCCCGGGCGGGAACTGCGCGGACGGCTCGGTGGTGAAGCGCAGGTTCCCGGTGCGGCCGGGGAGCTTGAGGCGTTCCAGCAGCAGTGCCGCCATCCGGGGGTCGTGCGGCGCGTCGTAGAGGGTCAGCCCGTCGTAGGGGCCGCCGACGGCCGGGCCGAGCGCGGCGCGCACCAGTGCGGACGGCAGCAGCGGATGCGCGCCGAGCAGCAGTTGGTAGCAGTCCGGCGGCCGCCCGGGCTGCTCCACGTCGACCAGGATGTGCAGCAGGCCGAGCGGCCCGAGTCGGCCACCCGGGGGAACCAGCTCGGTCGCCGCCGCCAGCCGGAAGTCGCCGATCGGCAGGCCCTTGCCGGCGAACCAGCGCTGCCGCGGCAGCCAGCGCCGCAGCAGCGGATCGAGGGAGCGCAGCAGTCCCGGCACGACAGCGCGGCCGGTGGTGGCGGGAACGCGGGTCCAGGAGCTGTCCGACATGACGTCCTTTCCCCGGGGAGTCGCGCACCGGCCGCGGTGGTGGAGCGGCGGATGCGCCAGCCTCCCGGATGACGGGTACGGGCTGTCCGGCGACACGGGGAGCCTGCCCCGGGCGGGTGACAGGAAACCGCCGTACGGGCTGCTGCGGGTTTCGCTCGATCGTCCCAAAGGTGCGGTGCCCGCGCACCTCGGACGGCGGGTCAGGCCGAGGGGCCGGTCCGGCCGGCCCCCCGCCGTCAGGACGGGTCGCGGCGCAGCCGGAACCAGTAGAAGCCGTGCCCGGCGAGCGTGAGCAGGTACGGCAGCTGGCCGATCGCCGGGAAGCGCACCCCGCCGATCAGCTCCACCGGGTGCCGGCCCGCGAACTGCCGCAGGTCCAGCTCGGTGGGCTGGGCGAAGCGGGAGAAGTTGTTCACGCACAGCACCAGGTCGTCGCCGTCCTCGCGCAGGAAGGCGAGCACCGCCGGGTTGCTCGACGACAGCTCGGTGAAGGAGCCGACGCCGAACGCCCGGTTCTGCTTGCGGATCTCGATCATCCGCCGGGTCCAGTGCAGCAGCGAGCTGGGGGAGCTCATCTGCGCCTCGACGTTGGTGACCTGGTAGCCGTAGACCGGGTCCATGATCGTCGGCAGGTAGAGGCGGCCGGGGTCGGAGGAGGAGAACCCGGCGTTGCGGTCGGGGGTCCACTGCATCGGGGTGCGCACCCCGTCGCGGTCGCCGAGCCAGATGTTGTCGCCCATGCCGATCTCGTCGCCGTAGTAGAGGATCGGCGAGCCGGGCAGCGACAGCAGCAGCGCGGTGAACAGCTCGATCTGGTTGCGGTCGTTGTCCAGCAGCGGGGCCAGCCGGCGGCGGATGCCGATGTTGGCGCGCATCCGCGGGTCCTTGGCGTACTCCGCGTACATGTAGTCGCGCTCTTCGTCGGTGACCATCTCCAGCGTCAACTCGTCGT
Source organism: Actinacidiphila sp. bgisy144 (assembly GCF_057708105.1). Classification (NCBI taxonomy): domain Bacteria; kingdom Bacillati; phylum Actinomycetota; class Actinomycetes; order Kitasatosporales; family Streptomycetaceae; genus Actinacidiphila; species Actinacidiphila sp. bgisy144. The sequence goes on from NZ_JBYIRM010000008.1 coordinate 171,003, forward strand.
GGTTGCGCAGGAAGATGCCCCACTGGCAGTTCGCCGGGATCGCCGGGGTCTTGGCCAGCACCTCGGAGACCGGGTAGCGCGACTCGCGGCGCACCGCCATGAAGATCCGCGGCATCACCGGGAAGTGGAACGCCATGTGGCACTCGTCGCCGCCGGCCGGGAAGTCGCCGAAGTAGTCGACCACGTCCTCGGGCCACTGGTTGGCCTCGGCGAGCAGCACGGTGTCCGGGTAGTGCGCGTCGATCTCGGCGCGCACCTTCTTCAGGAAGCCGTGGGTGCGCGGCAGGTTCTCGCAGTTGGTGCCCTCCTCCTGGTACAGGTAGGGCACCGCGTCCAGCCGGAAGCCGTCGATGCCCAGGTCCAGCCAGAACTTCAGGGCGGCGAGGATCTCCTCCTGCACGGCCGGGTTCTCGTAGTTCAGATCCGGCTGGTGGGAGAAGAAGCGGTGCCAGTAGTACTGCTTGCGGACCGGATCGAAGGTCCAGTTCGACGTCTCGGTGTCCACGAAGATGATCCGGGCGTCGGAGAACTGCTTGTCGTCGTCGGCCCAGGTGTAGTAGTCGCCGTACGGCCCGTCCGGGTCGCTGCGGGAGGCCTGGAACCACGGGTGCTGGTCGCTGGTGTGGTTCATGACGAAGTCGATGATGACGCGCATGCCGCGCTGGTGGGTGGCGTCCACGAACTCCACGAAGTCGGCGAGGTCGCCGAACTCCGGGAGCACCGCGGTGTAGTCCGCGACGTCGTACCCGCCGTCCCGCAGTGGGGAGGCGAAGAACGGCGGCAGCCACAGGCAGTCCACGCCCAGCCATTGCAGGTAGTCGAGTTTGGCGGTGATCCCCTTGAGGTCGCCGACGCCGTCGCCGTTGCTGTCCTGGAAGGAGCGGACGAGGACTTCGTAGAACACCGCCCGTTTGAACCACTCGGGATCACGGTCCTTGGCAGGGGTGTCCTCGAAGGTGTCAGGAACGGGTTCGTTGACGATCAACTGAGTGACCCTCCGATCGATGGAGACGGTCGCAGCGACAGCACGTGCGCGGGCGCGTGGCCCGGATCGAGCCGCACATAGTTGTCCCTGCCCCAGTGGTAGGTCTGGCCGGTCAGCTCGTCGCGTACCGGGAACGACTCGTGCCAGGAGAGGCCGAGCGCCGCCATGTTCAACGACACGGTCGCCTCCTGGGTGTGGAAGGGGTCGAGGTTGACGACCGTCAGGACCACGTCGTCGCCGTGCCGCTTGGAGTAGGCGAGCAGGGCCTCGTTGTCCACCGGGTGGAACGTGATGTCCCGCAGCTGCCGCAGCGCCGGGTGCCGGCGGCGCAGCCGGTTGAGCGTGGTGAGCAGCGGCGCCAGCGAGCGGCCCTCGGCCTCCGCCCGGGCCCAGTCGCGCGGCCGCAGCTCGTACTTCTCGGAGTGGGCGTACTCCTCGCTGCCGGGGTGCGCCGGCTCGCCCTCGCACAGCTCGTAGCCGGCGTAGACCCCCCAGGTCGGGGAGAGGGTGGCGGCGAGCACCGCGCGGGCGGCGAAGGCCGGCCGGCCGCCGTGCTGGAGGTAGGCGTGCAGGATGTCGGGGGTGTTCACGAACAGGTTCGGCCGCATGTAGGCGGCGCTGTCGCCGCTCAACTCGGTCGCGTACGAGGTGAGTTCGTCGCGGGTGTTGCGCCAGGTGAAGTAGGTGTAGGACTGCTGGAAGCCGATCTTGCCGAGGGTGGCCATCATCGCCGGGCGGGTGAACGCCTCGGCGAGAAAGATCACGTCGGGGTCGGTCCGGTTGATGTCGGCGATCACCTTCTCCCAGAACACCACCGGCTTGGTGTGCGGGTTGTCCACCCGGAAGATCCGCACCCCGTGCGCCATCCAGTGCCGCAGCACCCGCAGCGTCTCCCGCACGATGCCCGCGAAGTCCCGGTCGAAGGCGATCGGGTAGATGTCCTGGTACTTCTTCGGCGGGTTCTCCGCGTAGGCGATGCTGCCGTCGGGGCGGTGCGTGAACCACTCCGGGTGCTCCTTGACCCAGGGGTGGTCCGGCGAGCACTGGAGGGCGAAGTCGAGCGCGACCTCCATGCGCAGGTCGCGGGCGCGCGCCACGAAGTGGTCGAAGTCGGCGAGGGTGCCCAGGTCCGGGTGGACCGCGTCGTGGCCGCCCTCGGGCGAGCCGATCGCCCACGGCGAGCCGACGTCGTCCGGCCCGGCGGTCAGGCTGTTGTCCCGGCCCTTGCGGAAGGAGGTGCCGATCGGGTGGATCGGCGGCAGGTACACCACGTCGAAGCCCATCGCGGCCACCGCGGGCAGCCGTTCGGCGGCGGTGCGGAAGGTGCCCGAGCGCAGCCGCCCGTCCGGCCCGGCGCTCGCGCCCTCCGAGCGCGGGAACAGCTCGTACCAGGACCCGAACAGCGCCCGCTCGCGCTCGACGTGCAGCGGCATCGGCCGGGAGGCGCTGACCAGCTCCCGCAGCGGGAAGCGGTCCAGCGCCGCGACCACCTCCGGGGCCAGCGCCGCGGCGTGCCGGGCGGCCGGCGCCAGGGAGGCGTCGCGCAGCGCGTCCACCGCCGCCAGGACCGCGGGCCGCCCGTCGCCCTTGGGCACTCCGGCCGCGGCCCGCTCGTGCAGCCGCGCGCCCTCGGCCAGCACCAGGTCGGTGTCCATCCCGGCCGGGATCTTGATGCCCGCGGTGTGCCGCCAGGTCGCCACCGGGTCCGACCACGCCTCGACCGTGTACGTCCAGCGCCCTTCGGCCGTCGGGGTGATGTGCGCCCCCCACCGGTCGGTGCCCGGCGCCAGCTCCCGCATCGGCGTCCACGGCCCCGAGCGGCCCGAGCTGTCGCGCAGCACCACGTTCGCCGCCACCGCGTCATGGCCCTCGCGGAAGACGGTGGCGGTCACCTGGAACCGTTCGCCGACCACCGCCTTGGCGGGCCTGCGGCCGCAGTCCACACTCGGCTCGACGTCGACGACGGGGATACGACCGATCATTTCCTCACCTGACAGCTCGGGACGGGACTGCTCGACTGACGTGCGGACGGCGGGGCCGGCGGGGCCGGCTGACCGGATCTGCCGGGACGTTCTGGGGTCGGCTGCGGGGGACGGGACGGCGGGGCCGCCCGGTAGGGAGCCTCGCTACTTTTTAACTGCTCTTGGCCGAACCGGCTCGCCCGCGAGGTCGCTCCAGGAGGGGTTCACCCGGGTGGCCGCCGGTGCGGGACGTCACATGTGCGAGCCTGCCCACGCTTCCCGGCCTGAACGCACCACCTGACGGCGTTTCGGTAGCGCGGCGCGAAGTGCGCGCGTTCGCGGTGACCGATCCGCCGAGCGGCCGCGCCCCTTACCCGCGCTCGTCACCGGGGGTCTGCGCCCCGCGGCGCGCCCCCGCGTACGCCTGCCGGGGCAGCACGCCGCCGGAGCACCGCTCGCACGCCGTCGTGCCCGGCCGGCGGCGCCGCACCGCCCGGGCACCGCCGTGCCCCCGGGCCGCCCGCCGCCCCGGCGGCGGCCGCACCCGGACGGCGGGCGGGCCCACCCGGGCGCGCCCGCGCCCGGCCCCGGGGCCGCTTCGCCCCGGTGAGCCGCCGTTCGGGCGTTTGGCCCAGGAGATCGTGGACAACCCCCCCGGCCCCCCGGCACCCGGGCTACGGTCGAAGACGTGAAGGCAATCCGTCGATTCACCGTGCGCACCGTCCTGCCGGAACCTCTGCGCCCGCTGGGGGAACTGGCCTCGAACCTACGCTGGTCCTGGCACGAGGAGACCAGGGAGCTGTTCCGCAGCATCGACCCCGCCGGCTGGCAGACCGCCCAGGGCGACCCCGTCCGGCTGCTCGCCGCCGTCTCCGAACAGCGGCTGGCCGCCCTCGCCGCCGACCGCCGCTTCCTGCGCCGGCTGTCCGCCGCCGCCGAGGAGCTCGCGGACTACACCACCGCCCCCCGCTGGTACCAGGAGCAGACCGACCTGCCCGCCGCCGTCGCCTACTTCTCACCCGAGTTCGGCATCACCTCGGCGCTGCCGCAGTACAGCGGCGGCCTGGGCATCCTCGCCGGCGACCACCTCAAGGCCGCCAGCGACCTGGGCGTACCGCTGGTCGGGGTCGGCCTGCTCTACCGGCACGGCTACTTCCGGCAGAGCCTGTCCCGCGACGGATGGCAGCAGGAGCACTACCCGGTGCCGGACCGGGACTCGCTGCCGATCAGTCCGCTGCGGGAGGCCGACGGCAGCACCGCCCGCATCACCCTGGCGCTGCCCGGCGGCCGCACCCTGGCCGCCCGGATCTGGCTGGTGCGGGTCGGCCGGGTGCCGCTGCTGCTGCTCGACTCCGACACCGAACCCAACCAGCCGGCCGAACGCGACGTCACCGACCGGCTCTACGGCGGCGGCAGCGAGCACCGGCTGCTCCAGGAGATACTGCTGGGCATCGGCGGGGTCCGCGCGGTCCGCGCCTACTGCCGGATCACCGGCCACCCGCAGCCGGAGGTCTTCCACACCAACGAAGGCCACGCCGGCTTCCTCGGCCTGGAGCGCATCAGGGAACTCTCCCTGGACGGCCTCGACTTCGACGCGGCCCTGGAGACCGTACGGGCCGGCACCGTGTTCACCACCCACACCCCGGTCCCGGCCGGCATCGACCGCTTCACCCGCGACCTGGTCGCCCGCCACCTCGGCGACGGCGGCGAACTGCCCGGCGTGGACGTCGCCCGCGTCCTGGAACTGGGCCGGGAGACCTACCCCGGCGGCGACCCGGACCTGTTCAACATGGCCGTGATGGGCCTGCGGCTGGCCCAGCGCGCCAACGGCGTGTCCACCCTGCACGGCGCGGTCAGCCGGGAGATGTTCGCCGGGCTGTGGCCCGGCTTCGACCCGCAGGACGTGCCGATCACCTCCATCACCAACGGCGTGCACGCCCCGACCTGGGTGGCGCCGGAGGTGCTGCGGCTCGGCAGCCGCCAGTTCGGCGCCTCCCGCGCCGAGGACGCCCTGACCGTCGGCGGCGCCGAGCGCTGGGAGGCGGTCGCCGGCGTGCCGGACGCCGCCGTGTGGGAGCTGCGCCGCACCCTGCGCGAACGCCTGGTGGCGGACGTACGGGACCGGCTGCGCGCGTCCTGGCGGCAGCGCGGCGCCGACGACGCCGAGCTGGGCTGGACCGGCCAGGTCCTCGACCCGGACGTGCTGACCATCGGCTTCGCCCGCCGGGTGCCGTCCTACAAGCGGCTGACCTTGATGCTGCGCGACAAGGAGCGGCTGGCGGCGCTGCTGCTGCACCCGGAGCGGCCGATCCAGATCGTGGTGGCCGGCAAGGCGCACCCCGCCGACGAGGGCGGCAAGCGGCTGGTGCAGGAGCTGGTGCGGTTCACCGACGACCCGCGGGTGCGGCACCGCATCGTCTTCCTGCCCGACTACGACATGCGGATGGCCCGCACCCTCTACCCCGGCTGCGACGTCTGGCTCAACAACCCGCTGCGCCCGCTGGAGGCGTGCGGGACCTCCGGGATGAAGGCCGCCCTCAACGGCTGCCTCAACCTGTCGGTCCGCGACGGCTGGTGGGACGAGTGGTACGACGGCGAGAACGGCTGGGCGATCCCCACCGCCGACGGCGTCGCCGACGAGGACCGGCGCGACGCGCTGGAGGCGGCCGGGCTCTACGACCTGCTGGAGCACCAGGTCGCCCCGCGCTTCTACGACCAGGGCCGCGACGGCCTGCCGAGCCGCTGGATCGAGATGGTCCGGCACACCCTGACCGTGCTGGGCCCGAAGGTGCTCGCCGGGCGGATGGTCCGGGACTACGTCGAACAGCTCTACGCCCCGGCGGCCCGCTCGCACCGCGCGGTCCAGGGCCCGGCCGCCGCCGAACTGGCCGGATGGAAGCGCCGGGTGCGCCAGGAGTGGCCGCGGGTCGCGGTCGACGAGGTGGAGGCCGTGGCGGCGGCCGGCGCGGTGGGTGAGGACGCGGAGCTGGGCGCCACCCTCACCCTGCGGGTGCAGGTCGCGCTGGGCGGGCTCGACCCGTCGGACGTGGACGTGCAGCTGCTGTCCGGGCCGGTGGACGCCGGCGACCGGCTGACCGCGCCCGTCGCGCAGTCCCTCAAACCGGTGGCGCGGCCCGACGTGGCGGGCCGCTGCACCTTCGAGGGGTCGCTCACCTTGGACCGTACCGGCGCGTTCGGCTACACCGCGCGGGTGCTGCCGGCGCATCCGCTGCTCGCCGACCCGGCCGAACCGGGCCTGGTCGCGGTGCCGCCGGAGACCGAGGGCATGACCGCGGGAGTGCTGCGCTAGGGGAGACGGGGAAGGCCCGCACCGAGCTGGTCGGTGCGGGCCTGAGCTCAGCCACGGGGGCCGGAGCCGGCGGCCGTCCTCAGACCGCGCCGTTGAGCATGCGGATGTTCTCCGCCTGCGGTCCCTTGTTGCCCTGCGTGACGTCGAACTCCACCTTCTGGCCCTCCAGCAGCTCACGGTAGCCGGTGGCCTGGATGTTGGAGTAGTGGGCGAAGACGTCGGAGCCGCCGCCGTCCTGCTCGATGAAGCCGAAGCCCTTTTCCGAGTTGAACCACTTCACGGTTCCGGTTGCCATAATCCATCTCCTACGGGGTATTGCGGGTTTCCAACACCGCACTGTACGGAATCGGACCCCGGGTGCCGATCACCCCACACCGGTGGAAAACGGCAAAAACCAGTCCGGCCGAGCGCAGGCCGGTCCACGCCCCGGCCCCGGCCGGAAAACCGGATGAGCGCTGTCACACGGTGGGCCTAGTGTCGACAAGTGACCTCTGCCACCAGCGACACGACCGCGCCCGACCACCGCCACCGATCCACCGTCCGCTCCCTGCGCCGGCTGTGGCCGTACGTCAGACCGGTACGGGCGAGACTGGCCCTGTCGGCGGTCGTGGCGGTGGTGGCGTCCTGCATGTCGCTGTTCATCCCGCTGGTGCTCAAGTGGATGGTCGACGGCCCGGTGCAGGACCGGGACCCGGGCGGGGTGTGGCTCGGCGGCGGCATCGTCCTGCTGCTCGGGCTGCTGGAGGCGGGCCTGTTCGGCGTCCGCCGCTGGCTGGTGGCCCGCCCGCTGGCCGGCGTCGAGGCCGCCATGCGCAAGGACCTCTACGAGCACCTGCAGCGGCTCCCGGTCGACTTCCACGACCGCTGGGCGTCGGGCCAACTGCTCTCCCGGGCCACCATGGACCTCCAGATCCTGCGGATGTTCCTCGCCTTCCCGCTGGTGTTCCTGGTGGTCAACGGCGCCACGGTGCTGATCGGCTTCGCGATCCTCTTCGCCCAGTCGTGGCTGCTGGGACTGCTGCTGCTCGCCCCGGCCGTGCCGCTGATGATCCTGTGCTCCTACTTCGAGACCCGCTACGCGCTCGCCGCCCGCCGGGCCCAGGACCAGGCCGGCGACCTCGCGACCCTCGTCGAGGAGTCCGTGCTCGGCATCCGCATCATCAAGGCGTTCGGCCGGCACCGCAGCCAGGCCGCGTCCTTCCGCCGCCAGACCCGCGCGCTGTGGGACACCGAGATCGACAAGGCGCGGCTGCTCTCCAACATCTGGGCGGTCATCATGACGCTCCCGGAGATCGCCCTCGGCGCCGCCCTCGTGGTCGGGGCGCTGCGGGTCGCCGACGACCGGCTGTCGGCCGGCACCCTGGTGGCGTTCCTGTCCACCGCGCTCACCCTGCGCTGGCCGGTGGAGTCGATCGGCTTCCTGCTCGCGATGAGCAACGAGTCGGCCACCGCCGCCGACCGCTACTTCGAGGTCCGCGACACCCCGCGGACCGCCGATGCCGCCGACACCCCCGATGCCGCCGACGCCCCCGGTACCGCCGACGCAGCAGCCGCAGCCACCGCCGACCGCGGGGATCGCCCCGACGGCATCCGGCTGGCCGGCGTCCGCTTCCGCTACCCCGACGCGCCGCCGGACAGCCCCGAACTGCTGCGCGGCATCGACCTGCACATCCGCCCCGGCGAGACCATGGCCCTGGTCGGCGCCACCGGCTGCGGCAAGACCACCCTCACCGCGCTGCTGCCCCGGCTGCACCGCGCCACCGGCGGCCGGATCACCCTGGACGGCGTCGACACCGCGGACCTGGCCCCCGGCCGGCTGCGCGAACTCGTCGCCGTCGCCTTCGAGGAACCCACCCTCTTCTCCGCCACCGTCCGGGAGAACGTGGAGATGGGCGCCGGGCCGCAGGGCGCCGACGAGGAGGACGTCCGGCGGGCACTGGCCGTCGCCCAGTGCGACTTCGTCGACGCCCTGCCGCAGGGCCTGGACACCCAGGTCGGCGAGCAGGGGCTGAGCCTGTCCGGCGGCCAGCGGCAGCGCCTCGCGCTGGCCCGGGCGGTGGTCGGCCGCCCGCAGTTCCTCGTACTGGACGACCCGCTCTCCGCGCTCGACGTGCACACCGAGGCCCTGGTCGAGGCCGCACTGCGCGACGTACTGCGGGCGACCACCGCGCTGGTGGTCGCCCACCGGCCCTCCACCGTCATGCTCGCCGACCGCGTGGCCCTGCTCGCCGACGGCCGGATCACCGCGGTCGGCACCCACGCGGAACTGCTGCGCGACAGCGCCGAGTACCGCTACCTGATGTCCGGCGCGCCGGCCGACGGCGCCGCCGCACCCGGCCGGCCACCACGTGGAACACCCGCGGGCCCCGGCGCCGCGCACCGGCCCGGCGGACTCGCCGCCCTCGAAGGGAGCGACGCCCGATGACCGCCGAACTCGTCGACACCGCCGACCCGTTCGACCGGGACGTCCTCCCGGCACCGCGCAACGCCCAGCTCACCCTGCTGCGCTCGCTGCTGCGCCCGCACTCCGCCCGGGTGTGGGCCGCCGCGATCTACCTGCTGGTGCAGCAGGCCGCCGTCCAGGTCGGCCCGCTGCTCGTCGCCTACGCCATCGACCACGCCATCCCCGCGGTCCGCGACGGGCGGCACGGCCCGCTGGTCGCGGTGGCCTGCGGCTACATCGGCTGCGGCGTCGCGGCCGGCGTGCTGCAACGGGTCTTCATCAGGACCGCCGCCCGGGTCAGCCAGGACGTCCTGGTCGACCTGCGCGGGCGGATCTTCCGGCACGCCCAGACCCTCAGCCTCGACTTCCACGAGCGGTACACCTCCGGCCGGCTGATCGCCCGCGCCACCTCCGACGTCGAGTCGATCCGCGAACTGCTCAACGACGGCCTCGACGAACTCGTGGAGGTCGTGCTGTCCGCGGTGTACATCACCGCCCTGCTGCTCTTCCTGGACTGGAAGCTCGGCCTGCTGACCCTGGTGTCGTACGGGCCGCTGTACCTGGCCATCCGCAGCTACCAGCGGCGCGCGGTCGAGGCGTACCGCAGGCGCTCCACCGCGATCGCGGCGGTGATCGTGAAGTTCACCGAGACGATGAACGGCATCCGCCCGGTCAAGGCGTTCCGCCGCGAGCAGCCCAACGACACGGCGTTCGCCGAGCTCAACGAGCGGCACTACCGGGCCAACGGCGACGCGATCCTGGAGATGGCGCGCTACGTCGTCCGCTCCCGGCTGATCGCCAACGTCACGATCGCCGGGATGGTGCTGTGGGGCGCCTACCGGGTGGCCGGCGGCAGCATGGCGCTGGGCGTCCTCGCCGCCTTCGTGCTCTACCTGCGGCGGCTGTACGACCCGATCGACCGGCTCGGGATGTTCCTCAACTCCTACCAGTCCGCGGCCGCGTCGCTGGAGAAGATCGCCGGGCTGCTCGCGCAGGCGCCCACGGTGCCCGAGCCGGCGCAGCCGGTGCCGCTGCCGTCCCGCGCGGCGGGCGCGCTGCCCGGGCGGGAGGTCGTCTTCGACGGCGTGCGGTTCGCCTACCGGACCGGCGGGGAGGTGCTGCCCGCCTTCGACCTGCGCATTCCGGCCGGGCAGACCGTCGCCGTGGTCGGCGCGACCGGCGCCGGCAAGTCCACGCTCGCCAAGCTGCTGGCCCGCTTCTACGACCCGACCGACGGCCGGGTGCTGCTCGACGGGGTGCCGCTGCGCGACCTCGGCCGGGAGGACCTGCACCGCGGGGTGATCATGGTCACCCAGGAGGCGTTCCTCTTCTCCGGCACCGTGGCGGAGAACATCACCATCGGGCGGCCGGACGCCACCCGCGAGGAGGTCGAGGCCGCGGCCAAGGCGATCGGCGCGCACGACTTCATCGCGGCGCTGCCCGACGGCTACGACACGGACGTCCGCAAGCGCGGCGGCCGGATCTCCGCGGGGCAGCGCCAACTCGTCGCCTTCGCCCGGGCGCTGCTCGCCGACCCGGCCGTCCTCATCCTCGACGAGGCGACCTCCTCGCTCGACGTCCCCGGCGAGCAGGCGGTGCAGCACGCCATGGACACGGTGCTGCGCGGCCGCACCGCGGTGATCATCGCGCACCGGCTGTCCACGGTGGAGATCGCCGACCGGGTGCTGGTGATGCGGGCCGGGCGCGTCGTCGAGGACGGCGCCCCCGCCGAACTCATCGCCGCCGACGGTGACTTCGCCGGACTGCACCAGGCGTGGGCGGACAGCCTGGTGTAGCCCGGCGGGGCCTTGGGCAGCCGGGTCTCAGGCGGCCGGGCCGGTGAAGTAGTGGCCCTGGTCGAGGTCTTCGAGCAGGCCGGGGCCGGCCGGCCGCCAGTCCAGCAGTTCGCGGGTGCGGGTGCTGGCGGCGGGGCTGTCCAGGCCGACGAAGGTCGCCATCCAGGTGAAGTGCGCGGGCGCGTCCTCCGGGGAGATCGACGCCACGGGCACGTCCAGGTGGCGGCCGATCACCTCGGCCACGTCGCGCAGGGCCACGCCCTCCTCGCCGACCGCGTGCAGCACGGACCCCGCGGGGGCGGACTCCACGGCCAGCCGGAAGAGGGTCGCCGCGTCGGAGCGGTGGACCGCCGGCCAGCGGTTGGTGCCGTCGCCGACGTAGGCGGAGCGGCCGTTGGTGCGGGCGGCGCTGATGATGGTGGGCACGAAGCCCTGGTCGCCGTCGCCGTGCACGGTCGGAGGCAGGCGCACCACGGAGGAGCGGACCCCGCGGTCGGCGAGGGCGACGGTGGCCCGGGCGTTGTCCATCCGCTTCGACGGGCCCGCCCCGTGGTCGTCCGCCAGGCCCGTCAGCCCGTCCTCCTCGGTCAGCACCCGGCCCGGGGTCAGCCCGAGCACGCCCCCCGCGATCACCAGCGGCTTGCCCGTCCCGGCGAGCACGTCGCCGAACGTGTCGATGGCCAGCCGGTCCGCGTCCGCGGCCGCCTCGAACCCGCCGCTGAACGCGATGTCGTGCTTGAACGCCAAGTGGATGACCCCGTCCGCCCCCTCGGCCGCCTCCCTCAGCGTCTCCACGTCGTCGAGGGTGCCCCGCACCACCTCGGCCCCCGCCTTCACCAGTGCCTCCGCCGACGCGTCCGACCGCGCCAGCCCCACGACCTGGTGCCCCGCCCCCAGCAGCTCCGGCACCACCGCCGACCCGATCCAACCCGACGCACCCGTAACGAACACACGCATGACCCAACCTCCTCGCACACGGGCGACCAGCCATCCGGCCACCCCGATGTCAGCCACTGTCATCAACCCTAACACCCCATGACACCCCCTGCCATCACCCCCCACCAACGGCCGGCCCCACAGCAACGGCTGGCCGCACCCCCACCGGGCGCGCCCGGGCAAGCTCGTGCACCGCAGCGGCGCATGGCCGCGGGCCCACCGAGGCCCAGGAACCGTGCCGCCGGAGGCGGCGCAGGGGCGCGGGGAACTGCGCGCCCAGCCACCCACCGGCGCGCACCCGGGCGAGAAGGGGCACCGCAGCGGCGGCTGGCCGCAGCCCCACCGGGCGCACCCGGGCAAGCTCGTGCACCGCAGCGGCGCATGGCCGCGGGCCCACCGGGGTTCAGGGACGGTGCTGCCGGGGGCGGCGTAGGGGCGCGGGGAACTGCGCGCCCAGCCACCCACCGGCGCGCACCCGGGCGAGAAGGGGCACCGCAGCGGCGGCTGGCCGCACCCCCACCGGGCGTGCCCGGGCAAGCTCGTGCACCGCAGCGGCGCATGGCGCGGGCCCACCGGGGGCGCGGACCCGGGCGGCGGGGGCACCCCGCGAACGGGGGGCGCGGCTGAACCCGCGGAGCTACCTGCCGGGGAGGCTCCGCACGGACCGAATCCCGAGAAGCGTCGCGGCGACGACCAACGGCACCACCCCGCCGACAAGAAGAACATCCCGCGCACCGAACACCGCGGACGCGGGCCCCGCCAGCGCCTGCCCGACAGGCACCATCGCAATGGACCCGGCCACTTCGTACGCGTGGATGCGGTTGAGGATGTCCCCGGGCACATGGGTCTGCACACTGGTCGCCCAGTTGACACCCCAGTACGCCGAACACGCCCCTGCCACCAGCACGCAGCAGGCGATCGCCCAGACCGGCAGGCCGAGACCGACGGACGTCGGCATCAGCGCCACCCCGAACAGCGCGAGCGACCCCGCCCGCAGCGGCCGCGCGGACCGCAGCCGCATCGCGCACAGCGCCCCGAGCGCCGTACCCCCGCCGAGCGCGGAGTTGACCAGCCCGTACGCGCCCGCCCCGTGCGCGGGGATGATCTGCGCGGCGGCGAGCGGCGTGTACGGCCCGACCGTGCACACCATGTACACCATCCACACGAGGATCACCGACCACATCCACGTGCGGGCCCGGAACTCCTGCCAGCCCTCGACCAGATCGGCCCGGAAGGACGAGACGGCGGCGGCGAGCCGCGGCGGCGGGGGCGGCAGCCGGAGCGAGAGCAGGCACAGCGCGCTGGCGAGGTACGTACCGGCGTGCGCGGCGAACACCACACCGGTGGAGGTGAACCCGACGAGCACCCCCGCCAACCCCGGCCCGACCAGCCCGGCGACGGACTCGGCGGTGCGGATGACGGCGTTGGCGCCCTGCACGTCGTCCGCGACGCGCACGATCGTGCTGGCCACCCCCGGCTGGAACATCGCCGCGCAGATGCCGTTGACCACCGCGATCAGCGCCACCTCCCACAGCCGCACCTGGTGGACGGCGAAGAGCACCGCCGCGGTGGACTGCGTGCAGACCCGCACCAGGTCCGCGCCGACCATCATCGCGCGGGCGTCGAACCGGTCGGCGAACACCCCGCCGAAGACCACGAACCCCGCGAAGCACGCGGTGGACGCGGCCATCACCAGCCCGATGTCGCCGGCGGAGTAGCCGTAGCCCAGCAGACCGGCCGACAGCGCGACGGGCAGCATGGTGTCGCCGAGCATCGCCACCGTGCGGGCGGTGAAGAAGGCGCGGAAGTTCGCCGACCACAGCGGGCCGGCGGCCGGGCGTACCGTGAACCCCGAAGCGGCGGCAGTGACTTCGGGTCCGGGTTGCGGAGTGCTCACGGTGCCAATATGGACTGGACCACTCGGTGATTTCCACAGGGTTCTGACCTGCGAGATGCCCGGTTCCGCGAGCCCGCCCGGGCCGACCGGCTCACTGCGCGGCCGGCCGTACCCGCAGCAGCCGCACCGACCGGGCCGCGACCGTCAACGTCCCGCCGTCCGACAGGAGTTGACCGCCGCCGCTCCCGTCGCCCTCCGCCGCGGTGTCGAGCACCGCCTCGTACCCCGCCGCCCACGGCACCCCGGGCAGCGTGAACTCCAGCTCCCGCGCACCGGCGTGCACGATCAGCAGGAAGCTGTCGTCGACCACCGGCTCCCCGCGCGCGTCCCGCTGCGGGATGTCCCGTCCGGACAGCAGCATCCCCAGGGTCGCGGACGGCGCGAACCAGTCCCGTTCGGCCAGCTCCCGCCCGTCCGGCCCGAACCAGGTGACGTCCGGCAGCCCGTCCGGCGTCAGCGACAGCCCGGAGAAGAAGCCGCCGCGGCGCAGCACCGGGTGCGCGCGGCGCAGCGCGATCAGGCGGGCGGTCAGGTCGAGCAGCGCCGCGTAGGACGGGTCCTCGCACAGCGACCAGTCGACCCAGCCGGTCGGGTTGTCCTGGCAGTAGGCGTTGTTGTTGCCCTGCTGGGTGCGGCCCATCTCGTCGCCGGCCACCAGCATCGGCACCCCGGTGGACAGCAGCAGGGTGGCGAGCAGGTTGCGCAGCTGGCGGTGGCGCAGCGCCAGGACGGCCGGGTCCTCGGTGTCGCCCTCCGCGCCGCAGTTCCAGGAGCGGTTGTCATCGCTGCCGTCCCGGCCGTCCTCGCCGTTGGCCGCGTTGTGCTTGCGGTCGTGGCTGACCAGGTCGCGCAGGGTGAAACCGTCGTGCGCGGTGACGTAGTTGACGGAGGCGTACGGCCGGCGGCCGCCCCAGTCGTAGAGGTCGCTCGACCCCGACAGGCGGTAGCCGAGGTCGCGCACGTCGGTGGTCGCGCCGCGCCAGAAGTCCCGTACGGTGTCGCGGAACCGGTCGTTCCACTCGGTCCACAGCGGCGGGAACGCGCCCACCTGGTAGCCGCCGGCGCCGACGTCCCACGGCTCGGCGATCAGCTTCACCCGGCGCAGCACCGGGTCCTGGGCGATCACCGCGAGGAACGGCGAGAGCATGTCCACGTCGTGCAGCGAGCGGGCGAGCGCGGCGGCGAGGTCGAAGCGGAAGCCGTCCACGCCCATCTCGGTGACCCAGTAGCGCAGGCTGTCGGTGATCAGCCGCAGCACGTGCGGCCGCACCACGTCCAGGGTGTTGCCGCAGCCGGTGTAGTCCGTGTAGCCGCGGCCGTCGGCGCCCAGCCGGTAGTAGCCGCGGTTGTCGATGCCGCGCAGCGACAGCGTCGGGCCGCCCTGGCCGCCCTCGGCGGTGTGGTTGTAGACCACGTCGAGCAGCACCTCGATGCCCGCCGCGTGCAGCGCGCGCACCATCCGCTTGAACTCCCCGACCTGGCCGCCCCGGCTGCCGCTGGCGCTGTAGGCGGCGTGCGGGGCGAAGTAGCCGATCGAGTTGTAGCCCCAGTAGTTGCTCAGCCCGCGGCGCAGCAGGTGCTCCTCGTCGGCGGACTGGTGCACCGGCAGCAGCTCCACCGCGGTGACGCCCAGCCGGGTCAGGTGCGCGATCGCGGCCGGGTGGGCCAGCCCGGCGTAGGTGCCGCGCAGCTCCGGCGGGATGCCGGGGTGCCGCCGGGTGAAGCCGCGCACGTGCAGTTCGTAGATGACCGTGTCCGACCAGGGGGTCTTGGGGCGGCGGTCGTCCCGCCAGTCGTCGTCGTCCTCGACCACCACGCCCTTGGGGACGTACGGCGCGGAGTCCCGGTCGTCGCGCACGGTGTCGGCGAGGCCCGCCTCCGGCCAGTCGCGCACATGGCCGTACACCTCGGGGGCCGCGGTGCGGAAGCTGCCGTCGACCGCCCGCGCGTACGGGTCGAGCAGCAGCTTCGCCGGGTTCCAGCGGGCGCCGGTCCACGGGTCCCAGCGGCCGCCCACCCGCAGGCCGTAGCGCTGCCCGGGCCGCACCCCGGGGACGAAGCCGTGCCACACCTCGTGGGTCAGCTCGGTCAGCGGGGCGCGGGTCTCGGTGCCGTCGTCGGCGAACAGGCACACCTCCACCCACTCCGCGCCGCCGGCCCACAGCGCGAAGTTGGTGCCGGGCGTGCCGTCCGGGCCGGGGTGGAAGCGGGCGCCGAGCGGCTGCGGGGAGCCGGGCCAGACAGTGGTGGTGGCGGACGGCGGTGTGCGGCCGGCGGGCGGGGGCGTACGGCGGCCGGTGCGCGGCCCCGGCGGTGCGGCCGGGGCCCCGGGTATGCCCGGCGGGCGGGTTGCGGGGCCGGCGCCCGGGCCCGGCTCGGGGAACGGCTCGGCCCGTTCGGCGTCGAACTCACGGGTCTCGGACATGTCTCAGCCCTCCAGCGGCTCCCCGGTGCCGCGGGGCGTCCCGTGCCCGGCGGCCGACCGTCCCTGAGCAGTCCGCGCACCCTTCGCGGTCCCCGCACGCGTCGCGCTCCTCGCAGGGATTGTTCCCCGGTGGCCGGGCCGTCACCCTGACGCCGCTGTGCAGTCACCAACGCGGCACGACATCGTTGACCTTGCGTGACACGTGATGTGACGGGTGATGCTGCGGGGGACATGACGGGCGCGGGAGCCGGCGGCGGGAGGGCCGGGACGGCGCGCGGGACAGCCGGCACGGTCCCGTACGGGGTGCCGCGCGCCCGCCGTACGGCACGGGGACCGCTCGCGGTGCTCGCCGCCTCGGTGGCCGCGCTGGCCGTGCTGGTGGCCGGCTGCGGCTCGGGCGGCGGCTCCGACGGCAAGCCGCACGGCTCGGCCCGCCCGCACCCGACGACGAAACCGCCGACGTTCGTGGGCATCTACTCCCCGGAGCAGGGCACCACCGTCGGCACCGGGATGATCATCTCCCTGGACTTCACCCGGGACATCACCGACCGGGCCGCGGTCGAGCGCGGCGTCAGCGTCACCAGCGTGCCGCCGGTCGAGGTCACCGGCCACTGGTTCGGCGACCGGCGGCTGGACCTGCGCCCGGCCCGCTTCTGGCGCGCGGGCACCCGCGTCACCCTGCACCTGCGGCTGCGCGGTGTGCAGGGCGCCCCGGGTGTGCGCGGCACCCAGTCCAAGGACATGTCCTTCGCCATCGGCCGCGACCAGCACAGCACCGTGGACGTGCTCGCCCACACCATGACCGTCGTCCGCGACGGCCGCCCGCTGCGGGTGCTGCCGATCTCCGCGGGCAGCGACGCGCACACCACGTACAACGGCATCATGATGATCTCCGAGAAGTACGCGGTGACCCGGATGAACGGCAGCACGGTCGGCTTCGGCGGGGAGTACGACATCCCGGACGTGCCGCACGCGATGCGGCTGACCGCCTCCGGCACCTTCGTGCACGGCAACTACTGGTCGCCGCCGAGCGTGTTCGGCACGGCGAACGTCAGCCACGGCTGCGTGGGCCTGCGGGACGTCAAGGGCGGCGGCGCGGACACCCCCGCCGGGTGGTTCTACGGGCAGTCCCTGGTCGGTGACACCGTGGAGGTGGTGAACTCGCCGGACGCCGTGGTCGCCCCGGACAACGGGATGAGCGGCTGGAACCTGAGCTGGCCGGAGTGGACGGCCGGGTCCGCGCTCTGAGCCGCGGCGCCATGCCGTGACCCTGTGCCGTGACCCTGTGCCGTGACCCTGATCCGCAGCGCCATGCCGTGCCCCCGTGCCGCGGCCCTGTGCCGCGCCGTACGGAACCGTGCGGGTGAACCGCGTGTTGACTGCCCATGTCCCCGGGGTAGACGCCCTGATGGCAGTTGGGACGAAACGGTGACATTCCCGTGGCGGCGTGCTCCTACTTCGTATGGTTTTCTTGCGCTGGCAGGGGGAGTTCGGGTGTGTCGCGGTATGGGGAATAGGGGAACAGGAACTGTGAAGCCGATAGGTGGGGCCCGGCGTGCCAGACGGCACGCGGCCGCGGCTGTGGTGCTCGGCGCGCTGATGCTGGTGGTGACCGCGTGCGGTCCGAACGGCGGCAGCAAGGCGAGCTCCGGCAGCGATGACGGCAAGGGCGGTGGCGCGTCGACCAGCGCCACCGACACGACCGTCTCGAAGGCGGTGGTCGACATCGCGCCCAAGGACGGTGCGAGCAACGTCGCGACCACCGGCGCGCTCAAGGTGTCGGCGTCCAACGGCAAGCTGTCGTCGGTGACCGTGAAGGACGACAAGGGCAACGCGGTCGACGGCAGCATCGCCGCCGACGGCCTGTCGTGGGCGCCGAGCGGCCATCTGAACACCTCCACCGAGTACACGGTGGACGCCGCCGCGAAGGACTCCTCGGGCCGCGAGTCCGACAAGCACGCGACCTTCACCACGGTCGTGCCGAAGGACACCTTCGTCGGGTTCTTCACCCCCGAGGACAACTCCACGGTGGGGGTCGGCATGGAGGTGTACCTCAACTTCAACCGGCCGATCACCAACAAGAAGGCCGTCGAGGCCGGGCTGAGCGTGACCGCCTCGCCGTCCGTGCCGATCGCCGGCCACTGGAACGGCGACACCCAGCTGTTCTTCCGCCCGCAGGACTACTGGGCGGCCGGCACCAAGGTCACCCTCAAGCTGGACCTCGACGGGGTCGAGGGCGCGCCAGGGGTGTACGGCAAGCAGAACAAGTCGGTGCACTTCACGGTGGCCCGCCGCCAGGTCAGCGTGGTGGACGCCGCGAAGCACACGATGACCGTCTACCGCGACAACAAGGTGCTCAAGACCATCCCGATCTCCTCGGGCGCTCCGGACCACACCACCTACAACGGCAAGATGGTGATCTCGGAGAAGTACATCAAGACCCGGATGAACGGCGACACGGTCGGCTTCGGCGGGGAGTACGACATCCCGGACGTGCCGCACGCGATGCGGCTGACCAACTCCGGCACCTTCATCCACGGCAACTACTGGGCCGCGACCTCCGTCTTCGGCCACAGCAACACCAGCCACGGCTGCGTCGGCCTGCACGACGTGCGCGGCGCGGGCGACCCCGACACCCCGGCCGCCTGGTTCTACAACAACTCGATCATCGGGGACGTCGTCCAGGTGATCAACTCCAAGGACAAGACCGTCCAGTGGTACAACGGCCTCAACGGCTGGAACATGCCCTGGAGCGAGTGGACTTCTTGATTGTGTTCGCTCGCCTCCGGGCGCTTCGACCCGGTGTCGACGGTCGATCATGCTCAGCCCCTCCTTCGTCGGGGCCTCCGCGTGATCTCCCTTTCGACACCGGCGCGCCCTTTGGCTCGCTCACCGTGGTGAGGTAGGTACGGCCCGTCCCTTCGCGGGGGCGGGCCGTCGTCGTACGCTCCGGGCATGACTGATACCCCGGTGACCCTTGAGGTCGAAGACGGCGTCGGCACCATCCGGCTGGTCCGGCCGCCGATGAACGCGCTGGACGCGGCGATGCAGGACCTGCTCAAGGAGCTGGCCGAGCAGGCGGCCGCGCGGGCGGACGTGCGGTCGGTGGTGGTGTGGGGCGGCCCGGAGGTGTTCGCGGCGGGCGCGGACATCAAGGAGATGCGGGCGATGTCGTACCAGGACATGGTGGACCGCTCGCGCGGCCTCCAGGACGCCTTCACCGCGGTCGCCCGCATCCCCAAGCCGGTGGTCGCGGCCGTCAACGGCTACGCGCTGGGCGGCGGTTGCGAGCTGGCGCTGTGCGCGGACATCCGGATCGCCGCGGAGGACGCCAAGCTGGGCCAGCCGGAGATCCTGCTCGGGCTGATCCCGGGCGCCGGGGGCACCCAGCGGCTGGCCCGGCTGGTGGGCCCCTCGCGTGCGAAGGACCTGATCTTCACCGGCCGGATGGTCACCGCGGCCGACGCGCTGGCGATCGGCCTGGTCGACCGGGTGGTGCCGGCCGACCAGGTGTACCCGCAGGCGCTGGAGTGGGCGCGGCGGCTGGCGCGCGGCCCGGCGTACGCGCTGCGGGCCGCGAAGGAGGCCGTGGACGGCGGGCTCGACACCGACCTGTCCAGCGGGCTCACCCTCGAACGCACCCTGTTCGCCGCGCTGTTCGCCACCGAGGACCGCGAGACCGGTATGCGCAGCTTCATCGAGAACGGCCCGGGCAAGGCGGAGTTCGCCTGATCCCGCGGCGGTCCGCCCGGGCCGCCGGGCCGCCGCCGCGCGGGGCGCAGGTGGCGGAGGTGACGCCGGTTCAGATGAATTAGCCGGGTTACCGGGCGAAGCCGTCCCGTTACGGCCATCATGAGGGCATGGCGGGACGGGGTGGAGCGGAGCAGTCACGGCAGGCGGCTCAGGAGGTTGCCACGGCACCTCTGGCGGCCATGGTGACCCCGGCCCGCCCCGCGGCCGACGCTGCCGGCGACCGCCCGGCCTGCGGCGCCGCGGACGGACGCGCGGAGGTGGACGACGACCCCGACGACGTGGCGGCCGCGGCCGCGCGGGCGCTGGAGCGGCTCGGCGACCCCTCGGTCAAGGAGGTGCACCTCACCTCGCGGCCGGAGTCGGCCGCCCTCGCCCGCCGGCTGGCGCTGTCGGTGGTGCGCGGCTGGGGGCTGCCGCACCTCGCGGACACGGTGGAGCTCCTCGTCTCGGAGCTGGTCGGCAACGCGGTACGGCACACCGGTGCCCGCACCTGCGGGCTGCGGATGCACCGGCGGCGCGGGCGGGTGCGGGTGGAGGTGCGGGACCCGTCGCGGGCGCTGCCCTGCCGGCTGCCGGTGCGCGAGATGGACACCAGCGGGCGCGGACTGTTCCTGGTCGACAAGCTCTCCGACCGGTGGGGCGTCGATCTCCATGCGCGCGGCAAGACCACATGGTTCGAGCTGCGGGTCATGGACCGGATCTGAAAGGGAAGAGGCCCTCCGCGCGTCGGGGGGGATGACTGCGGGGGGCCTCTTCTACATCGCCGCGAAGCAGGGGGGGTGTTCCGCGGCGGTCCTGGAACGGCCGAGCCCGGGTCGGTGGCGGCCGTTGTCTACGACTGTGGCACGGGTCGGGGTGCAAGAGCAAGTTTGGCAAGCGTGTCACTCGCCACAAACCGGGCATATTACTTGGGGATGAAAGGGTGACATGTGCCACCACCTTGTAAATGATGGCTAAACTCTCTCATGACCTTTTCATATAGAGAATGCTTATGTGACTGGTGAGACCCTGTAGGGGGCGGTCCCTGACCTGGTGGTGGGGTAAGCCCCCGAGGAAGTCCGGGGATGCGCCGGATGGGCCGGGCCGCGCCGCCACGAGAAGGTCGGGTGGTCGGTCGGCAACACGAGGAGAGCCCGTGGCAGGCAGCATGGCAGCAGCGCAAGAGCGTACCGCCCCGGCGGCGGTGCGCGCGCTGCCGGCGTTCGTGCGGTTCGTGGTCTTCGGCGGCGGCGTCACCCTGCTCGGCAGCGCCGCGCTGCTGCTGGTCGGCGACCGGGCGCCGGTCGCCGCCGCCAACGCCGTCGTCACCGTCGCCACCACCCTGCTCGCCACCGAACTCCACACCCGCTTCACCTTCCGGCGCGGCCGGGCCGGCTGGAGCGACCACTGCGCGAGCGGGCTGACCGTCCTGCTGTCGTACCTCTTCACCACCGGCGCGCTGCTCGGCTACGACGCCCTGCACACCGGCGGCGGCGCCCTGCTGCGGCAGGGCGTCTACCTCGCCGCCTCCGGCGCCGCCGGCATCGCACGCTTCCTGCTGCTGCGGTACGTCTTCGCCCGGACCCGGACCGGGACCGGAGCCGGAGCGCGCACCTGGGCCCGTATCCGGGTCCGTACCCGCATCCGGGGCCGAGTCCGGGTCGGATCGGGCCGGCCCGCCGCGCGGGGGGTGCGGGCCGCCCGGATCGCGGCCGCCCTCGCCGCCACGGCGCCCGGGGCGGGCCCCGTGCTGTGGGCCGCCGCCACCGCCTGCCCGCGCGAACCCGCGCCCAGCGCGCCGAGGGCGCTGGCGACGTAGCGCGCCACCGGGCGGGCACGGGTCGGCCGGCCGGGCGAACCGGCTTTCGCCCGCGCGGAATCCGCCCGGGAGCAGGACGGGTCGGCCGGGCCGGTGAGGGATGCTGGAAGGTGGTACGCGATCACCGCGACCGCGACCAGCAACGCCGTACCCCGCACGCCGTCGAGCAGTCGGCCCACCCAGGAACGGACCCGCCATGACCAAGGCCATCGCCCTCACCGAGTTCGGCAGCGCGGACGTGCTGCACGCCACCGACATCGAACTGCCGGAGCCCGGGCCCGGACAGGTGCGCCTCGCCGTACGCGCCGCGGGCGTCAACCCGATCGACAGCAAGATCAGGTCGGGCGCCATGCAGGAGGTCTTCCCGGTGACCTTCCCCTACGTCCCCGGTGTCGAGGCGTCCGGCGTGATCGAGGCGGTCGGCCCCGACGTCACCCATCTCGCCGTCGGCACCGAGGTGTTCGGCCGGGTGGCCACCGGCGCCTACGCCGAGCAGGCGCTCGCGTCCGCCGACGCCCTCCTGCCCAAGCCCGCCGGCCTGGACTGGGCCGAGGCGGCCTCCCTGCTGGTCGCCGCCGAGACCACCTACCGCGCCCTGGAACGCCTCGACCTGCACCCCGGCGAGACCCTGCTCATCCACGGCGCGGCCGGCGGGGTCGGCTCGGTCGCCGTCCAGTTCGCGGTCGGCCGCGGCCTGAAGGTGATCGGCACCGCGAGCGAGGCCAACCACGCCCGGCTGCGGTCGCTGGGCGCCGTACCGGTCGTGTACGGCGACGGGCTGGTGGCGCGGGTGCGGGAGGTCGCGCCGGACGGGGTGGACGCCGCGTTCGACCTCGCGGGCCGGCCGCAGGCGCTCGCCGACTCGGTCGAGCTGACCGGGGGCACCGCGCGCGTCATCACCGTGGCGAACGCCGCGACCGCGAAGGAGTCCGGGGTCGCCTTCACCGGCGGCGGTGACGCCGACCGCAGCCGGCCCGCGGTCGCCGAGGCCCTGGAACTGCTCGCGACCGGGAAACTTCGGCTCGCCGTGCACCGCACGTACCCGCTCGCGCAGGCGGCCGACGCACAGCGCGAGAGCGAGGCCGGGCACGCGACCGGGAAGATTGTCCTGACCGTGTGACCGTGTGACCGTGTGACCGTGTGACCGTCGGCCGTACGGCGGATACGGCCCACCCGCGTCCCGTGCGGTGGCGCTTGCGACCGGTGGCCTTACGGGGCCTTGTTGTAGACCGCCACGTAGTCGACGTTCATCTGGCCGCCGGAGACGGTCGAGGCGTTGGGGCCGCCGCCGAACGCGTCGGGGAAGCCGCCGCCCATCGCCAGGTCGTAGATGATGAAGAACGGGTGGTCCACCGCGTTCGCCCACGTGGTGGCGTCGACCTGGGTGGAGTTGACGGTGAAGTAGTTCTGCCCGTCGAGGTACCAGCGGATCTGCTCGGGCGAGGTCGAGCGGTCGATCTGCACCGCGTACGTGTGGTAGCCGGTCTGGCAGCCGGAGCAGGCGTGCTCGCCGGAGCCGATGCCGGTCGACTCGTTGCACGGGCCGCCCGGGTTGGTGCCGCAGTGCAGGGTGCCGAAGACCGAACTGCGGGCGTTGATGTCCTCCAGGATGTCCACCTCGCCGGAGGTCGGCCAGGTCACGCCGTCGCGCAGCGTCGAGCCGAGCATCCAGAACGCCGGCCAGTAGCCGGCCCCGTTGGCCGTGGTCAGGTCCGGCTGCTGGATCGAGGACTGCATCATCACCACGCCGCCGGCGGGCGCGCCGAAGCTGTCGCTCTGCGTCTCGATCCGGCCCGACGTCCAGCCGGAGGCCGGGTCCGAACCGTCGTGCAGCGCCTTCAGCACGAGGTGGCCGTTGCCGTCCTCGTACACGTTCGACGTGCTGTCGGTCATCGTCTCGATCTCACCGGTGCCGAAGTTGCTGCCCGGGCCGGTGTCGTACTTCCAGTCCGAGGAGGGCACGCCGGTGCCGGAGGCGCCGTTGAAGTCGTCGCTCCAGGTGGTGGTGAAGCCGGCCGGGGGCGCGGGCACGTCGCTGGGCGCGACGGCGACGGCGGCGTGCGAGGCCGGGGCTGCCGCGCTGCCGGTGCCCGTCGCCGCGGTCATCCCGGCGAGGCTCAGCGCGGCGACGGCCACCGCGGTCAGCGCCAGCCGCGCCCGCGACCTGCGGCGCCGCCGCGCGGCCAGGCCGGTCAGCGGCGGGGCGCCCTGCGTCATCTCCTGCTCTGGCAGTGGTCCGCTGGACATGTGGTCTCCTGTCCCGATCGGAAAATGTGGGGGGTAGCGCCCGTCGGCGCCGAAGTGACCGGAAGGCGTGCGCGGTTCACGGGGCGCGCCGCGGCCCGGTGCGCGCGGCCGGCCACGCGGGCGGTTCGCGGCGGGCCGGGGGCGGCCGGAACCGTTTGCGACCCGGCTCCCGCGCCTGCCGCGGGCATACTGCTGCCATGAGTTGCTCCTGTCCGGGTGGGGGACCGTGTACAGGCCGCACCGCTCTGTGAGAGCGCTCTCTTCTGGTCAGACAGAAGGTCTAGTGCCCCGGTTTCGCCCCGTCAACCCGTGTCCCCGACGCCAGGCGCGTCCCACACAAACCCTGCGCAACTCCCGCCCCGCGCATCCGGGGTGCCGGGCTCCTGCGGGGCCGGGGTGCCGGGGATGCCCGGGTGCCCGGGGGGAGGCACGCCCGCCGAGTGCGGCGGCCGGCGGCGCGTTTCGCGCGGCCTGCGACGGCGGAGGGCGGGCCGCCCTAGGATCGGGCGTATGGCGAACGACGGTGCGGGGTCACGGAATATCGGGGTGTACATCGACCGCGCGGTCGGCGAGGTCTACGCGTACGCGTCCGACCCGGCGAACCTGCCCGCCTGGGCCCGCGGGCTGGGCGGGTCGATCGAGCAGGTCGGGGGCGAGTGGGTCGCGGCGGACTCGCCGATGGGCCGGGTCGTGGTGGCCTTCGCCCCGCACAACGAGTTGGGGGTGCTCGACCACGACGTGACACTGCCGTCGGGGGAGACCGTCCACAACCCGGTCCGGGTGATCGCCGACGGCGTGGGCAGCGTGGTGGTCTTCACGCTGCGCCGCCAACCGGGCACGAGCGACGCCGACTTCGCGCGCGACGCCGCGATGGTCACCGCCGACCTGGAGCGGCTGCGCGACCTGGTGGAGTCCGCGTAGGGCCCGACCCCGGTCATGAACTCGCGTGGGGCGGGCGCGGCGTAGGGGCTGGCGCGCCCGGCGCCGGGCCTCAGGGGGATCGGTGCGGCGGCGCACCCGAGGCCGCACCAGGTGCCGTGCTTCGTCTGCGCGCGGCCGCGGCGCTGAACAGGGGCCAGCCGTCGACTTGTTGGGGCGCCGGGGCGGCGGGGTCCCAGCCGCGTGCGGTGGCCTCGTCGAGGAACGCCCTTACGGTGCCCGGTTCGTGGAGGTTGAGCCAGGGGCCGTCCGCGGTGCCGACGGCGCCGGAGGGGGCGTAGCCGTCGGGGACGAGCCGGCCGGGGCCGCCGCGGAAGACGATCCGCAGCCCGCCGCGCGTGTCGAGCCGGCGCACGCAGAGCACTTCGCGGCAGTCGGTCCAGCGCCCGGGCTCGCCGTCGTGCCGGTGCCGGACGGACCACAGGAACGTCGTGTCACCGACGGTGAGCCGGCGGGGCCGGGAGCTGCTGCGCGCCACCTTTCGATCGTAACTCCCTTTATTCGGGCGCGTCTTGGGACGCGTCGAGTTGGTGGTCGGCCCACACGTAGCTCTCGGGCAGCAACTCGGCGACCGGGACGGACCGCAGCCGGTCCGCGGGGCCGACGACGACGTGGAGCGCGGGGAAGTAGTCGAGCAGCACCTGGCGGCAGCGGCCGCACGGCGGGATCACCCCGCGGTCGCGGTCGCCCACGGCGACCATCGCCACGAGGTCGTCGATGCCCTGGGTCGCGGCGGCGCCGATCGCCACCAGCTCGGCGCAGGGGCCGCCGGTGAAGTGGTAGACGTTCACGGCGGTGACGATGCGGCCGTCCCGGGCGCGGCCCGCCGCCGCGACGGTGTGGTTGTCGCCCCGGCAGGCGGTGGCGGCGAGGGCCGTGGCCGCGCGGACCAGTTCGTGGTCGACCGGGTGCGGTGCGGCCGTGGACGCAGCCGGGTTGGGGTCGGGGCTGGAGTTGGGGCTCGGGCTCGGTGGGGTCATCGTTCGCGCCTTCGGGTGGGGTCTGGTCGGTCGGTCCCCAGCTTGCCCTGCCCGGCGGTTCACACGGAGGAGCCGGCCCGGTCGGACCCCAGCGGCCAGCCGACGCCGGTCAGTTGCTCCGAAAGGGTCCACAGCCGGCCGGCGAGTTCGGCGTCCTGCGCCGCCTCGGAGCGGCGGATCAGCTCGGCGGACCCGCGCATGTGGGCCAGGTGGCGGGGGCCGGTGAAGCTGTTCCCGGGCAGGTCGGCGACGGCCGCGTACAGGACGGGGAGGGCGCCCTGTTCGGGGCTCTGCGCGAGCAGGCGCAGCATGACCTTGGACACGCGCCCGTTCTCGCGGTAGATGGCGGTGTCGACGTAGCCGGGGTGCGCCGCGTGCGCGAGTACGCCGGACCCGGCGGCTGTCAGGCGCCGCTGCAACTCGGCGGTGAACAGGAGGTTGGCCAGTTTCACCTGGCCGTAGACGCGCGAGGGCTTGTACGGGGCGGATGCCGGACTCCCTTGCGCCGGGCCGCGGTTCATCGCGGCCAGGGCGTCGAGTCCGGCGAGGTCGAGGTGCGCGAACCGTTCCGCCTGGGAGGCGAGCGTGATCACGCGGCCGGTGACGTGGGGGAGCAGCAGGTTGGTCAGGGCGAAGTGGCCGAGGTGGCCGGTGCCGAACTGCAGCTCGAACCCGTCGGCGGTGTGCCGGAGCCCGGACGGCGGCGGTGCGGCGGCGTTGTTGACCAGGAGGTCGACCGGGTCCTCCCAGCGCGCGGCGAAGTCCCGTACGGAGGCGAGGTCGGCGAGGTCCAGTTCGCGGACCTCGGTCGTCCCCGGGATGCGGGCGGCCGCGTCGCGGCCCTTCGCGACGTCGCGCACGGCGAGGACGACGCGGGCGCCGGCTCCGGCGAGCGCGTGGGCGGTGGCGCGGCCCACGCCGCTGTTCGCGCCGGTCACGATCGCCGTACGGCCGGCGAGGTCCGGCAGGTCCGAGGAGGTGAATGTCGTCATGCCCTCCAAAGTAGGCGCTGCCTACAATGATGTCAATGACAACATCGTCGTATGCTGGCAGCATGCCGGACCGCCCGTACCACCATGGACACCTGCGCGCCGCCCTGCTCGCGGCCGCCGAGCGCACCCTTCGTGAGAGCGGGGCCGAGCAGATCGCGCTCCGCGACCTCGCGCGCCAGGTGGGGGTCAGCCACGGCGCCCCCAGCCGCCACTTCCGCGACCGCCAGGCGCTGCTCGACGCGCTCGCGGAGGTCGGCTTCGCCCGGCTCGGCGCGGACATCGCCGCGGCGGTCGACGAGGTACGCGGAAAGGCGCGCGGGAAGGTGCGCGGGGCGGAGGCCGGGGACGCGGGGGACGGGGCGGACGGCGCGGGAGAGGATTTCGGGGCGCAGCTCCGCGCGGTGGCGACGAGCTACGTCCGCTTCGCCACCGAGCACGCCGCGCTGCTCGGCCTGATGATGTCGGTCAAGCAGGACGAGGGGCCGGACACGAAGACGTACGAGCGCCCGTACGTCCTGATCGACGAGCTGGTCCGCCGCGGCCACGCGTCCGGCGGGCTGCGGCCCGGCGACCCCGAGCGCCTGCTGCTGATCGTCCTGGCCACCTTCCAGGGCATCGCCGCGCTGGTGACCTCGCGCCGCATGCCGGCCGACCAGGTCGACGCGATCATCGCCGACGCGGTCGCGCTCTTCGTCCGCGGCGGCTGATCGCCGGATCGCTGGATCGCCGGACGGCGAACGGCCGGCGGGGCAACTTCCGTTGCCGCCGCCGGCCGTCCGGGAACCGCTGTGCGGTGGGGAGTTACGGCTTCAGCCGGACGATCTGCGGGTCGTGGTCGCTCGTCTGGTTCGCGAACTCGGAGTTGATGTGGACCACGTCGTAGTCCGCGTGCTTGCCGAGGCCGGGGCTGACCAGGATGTGGTCGAGCACCTGGGAGTTGCCCTCGTAGACGTAGGAGTAGCGCTCCGCGGCCGGAAGGGTGTTGACCAGGTCGGTGAGCGCCTTGCCGTTGTCGGTGAGGGAGGTCACCGCGGGCGAGAACTGGTAGTCGTTGAGGTCGCCGAGGACGACGACGTCGGCCTTCGGGTCGGCGGCCTCCAACTGCGCCACGAAGTCGTGCTCCAGGATGGCCTGGCGCACCCGCTGCACCTCGGAGCTGCGCACCGGCGGCTGGAAGCGGCTGTCGATGCCCTGGTCGCCGCCCTTGCTGTCGAAGTGGTTGGCGATCACGAACAGCTTCTTGCCGCGGAAGGTGAACTCGCCCGCCAGCGGCTTGCGGCTGCTGTCCCACGCGGAGTCGTTCGGCGCGATCCGGCCGGGGGAGGCGGTGAGTTCGGTCTTGTCGCCCGTGCCGGTGATGCCGACCGCGGTGGTCGCGTCGCCGCCGGCGCGGTCGACGAAGCTCACCCGGTCCGGGTTGAAGAGGAACACCGAGCGGATGTTGCCGCCGGGCTCGCCGCCGTCCTTGTCGTTGACCGGGTCGATCTCACGCCACTGGTAGCTCGGGCCGCCGGCCGCCTTGATCGCGGCGGTGAGCTTCGTCAGCGTCTGGTCGGCGGCGACCACGCCGTCGTCCTTGGCGCCGTCGTTGTCCTGGATCTCCTCCAGCGCCACCACGTCGGGCGAACGCAGGTTGGTGACCAGGCCCTTGGCCAGGGCGTCGAACTTCGACTGGTCGTTGTCCGGCGCGAGGTTCTCCACGTTGTACGTCGCGATGGTCGCCTGGTCCGACGACGCCTTCGCGGTGACCTCGGGGGTGATCCCGCCGCTCTTGACGGTGCCGAGGGTGCGGGCCTGGAGCGCGTACGTGCCGCCGAACTGGTTGTAGTCCAGCGGGCCGGTGGTGGTGCCCTTCAGCGTGTCGCCGACATTGGCGGTCGGGAACGCGGAGGTGGAGGTCGGGATGAGCGACTGCACCATCAGGCGGCCGGAGTTGGGGGCGTCGTAGCCGGTGTAGAGGGTGCCGCCGCGCTTGGTCGGGTTCTGCTTCGGCTTTACCGTGACCCACAGCTCGGAGTACGGGTCGGTGGCGCCGACCACCCGGCTGCTGCCGATCTGGACGTTCATCCCTTCGAGGGAAGCGTACAAATCGAGCGCGTATTCGGACGGGCGCAGGGGGAGGCTCTCGATGGAACCGCCGCCCGCGCTGGGTGCGAAGGAGTCGGGCACCTCCTTGTCGTCCAGCACGACCGGGGCGGGCACCGGGTTGTTGCTGGAGACCGTGGCCACCGTGGGCTTGGTGATCTCCGTGACGGCCTGGCCGCCGGCGGTGGAGCCGCCGGGGTAGTAGTCGGAGACCGTTCCGGCGACGGTGACGCTGTCGCCGACCGAGACCGTGGGAGTGGAGCTGGTGTAGACGAAGATGCCCTCGCTGGTGCGCGGGTCGCTGTCCGGGTTCGGGTCCTGGAACCAGAAGCCCTGCGACGAGCCGTAGGCGCGGACACCGGTGACGATGCCGGTCACGCCGCTGACCGCCTTGCCCTCGTACGGCGACACCCGGGTGTCGCCCTGGATGTCGTGGATCTTCACCGTGGCCGGCGGGGAGGTCGGCGGCGTGGTGGGCGGTGTGGTGGGCGGCGACGTCGGGTCGCTGCCGCCGGTGCCCGCGGAGTTCTGCGGGGTTGGGTCGCCCGCGGTGAAGTCGGCGGCGTTGTCGTCGGTGTCGGCCAGGCCGGCGCCGCGCGCGACCGACGCGGTGTTGCTCGCGCCGGCGGCCGGGCCGCTGCCCTCGTGGACCACGGCCGTGCCGTAGCCGACGAGGTCCTTCACCCGGGAGTCCGCGGCGCAGTCGGCGGCCGTCACGCAGGTCAGCGCGTCGGTGCCCTGCACCAGGGCGATGGTGCCGGAGGTGCCGGACATCGCGATGGTGCCGGTGGCGTCCGGCGTCGGCAGCGCGGTGGTGCCGCCGGTGCCCGCGGCCTCGCCGACCAGGTAGCGGCCGCCTGCGGCCAGCGAGCCGGTCAGCGCGGTGGTCTGCCACTTGGAGGTCGCGGTCGGCGAGCCGGACAGGTACTGGATGCTGTAGTCGCTCAGGTCCAGCGGGGAGGCACCGGAGTTGGCCAGCTCGACGAAGTCGTTGGTGTACGTGGCGCCGGAGTTGCCGCCGCCGCCGTACACCTCGGCGACGACCGCGTCGGCGGACGGCGTGGCGAAGGCGGAGTGGACTCCGATCCCCGCCAGGACCACCGCGCCGGCTATGCCGAACGGCAGGACCCGCTTGCGCAGCAGGGCCGGGCGCGGCGTGGGCGTGGCGGACGCGGCCGGTTCGGCCGGGCCGGTCGTACCGGGTCTCGCGGGGCGCGAGGCGCCCTCAGGGGAGTGCGACACCGGAGTGGATCTCCTTTGTGCGGTGGGCGATTTACGGTGCCGCGGGCGCACCGCCCCCGGGGAGGGAGGAGGAGACACGCGCGAACGCGCTCAAGATACGCGCGTAGATCTGACCGCAGAAGGTATTCGGAGTTAATTCTCGGTACCCGCCGCTGCCGGCGGGGTCGCGCCGCATGTCCCTGGTGCGGAGCGGGCGTTCGGGACGGGCGGTGCGGGCGGGGCGCGTCAGCAGGCGCGAGCACCGCCGTCCGCCGGGGTGCGGACCGGGCCGGAAGGGGTGGAGCGGGTGGAGCAGGCGGAACGGGCGGAACGGGCGGGCCGGGGTGGGGAGTCGGGGCCGGGGCGTGCCGTGGTCACCCTGCCGACGGCCGTGTGGCGCCGGTCAGGCCGCGCAGGCCAGTGACGATCAGTTCGACGCCGCGCCGGTAGTACGACTCGGCGCTCACGCACGCCGACAGCGGCTCGGCGGCGGCGACGATGTGCGGATAGCGGCGCGGCGACAGGGAGCTGAGCCGGGCCCGGTCGGCGCGCACCGCGGCCTCCTGGTCCTCCGCGTCGCCGGAGGTCTTCCCGGGCTCGCCGACCACCAGCGTGATCAGTGCCGTGAGCACGTGGCAGGCGCTGTCGGCGGACTGCTGGACGTTCATTCCCCCGGCGTCGAGCTGCGCGAGCACGTGCTCGGTGAGGTCGAGGCCCGGCTCACTCCCGGTGATCCGGGTGAGCAGCAGCACGGCGGCGTTCGGATGCGGCACCAGTGCCGTGAGCACGGCGGCCAGCGTGTCCTCCAACTGCTCGTACCACGGCCGGTCGTCCGGCTCGGGCAGCTCGACCGAGGCGAGCAGGCTCTCGGCGACCGCGTCGAGCAGGCCGTCCTTGTCGGGGAAGTGCCGGTAGAGCGCCATCGGCGTCACGTCGTGCTGCTGCGCGACCCGCCGGATCGTGACGGCGTCCAGTCCGTCGGCATCGGTCACGGCCAGCGCCGTCGCGATCAGCTCGTCGCGGTTGAGTCGCTTGTGCGCGGCCATCTCTCGCCTTCCGATCAACTCGTAGGTGTACATCGTACGCAGCGCCGGCATCCGCCTTCCCCCGTCGTTTCCGGTGCTTCGGGGCCGTTGCGTCGGGCCCATGGTTTACGGCGTACACATTCCATGTATGGTGACTCCGTAAGCATACGTCGTACACATCGACGGGTGCCCGCCCGGTCCGGGCTGTCCGGATCTGCTCACACCAGTTACCTGCGGAGACGCCATGCGACGCAGTCCCTGGGCCACGCTCACCGTGCTGGCCCTCGCCCAGTTCATCGTGGTGCTCGACGTGACGATCGTGAACGTCGCGCTCCCCGACATCCGTTCCGACCTCGGGTTCAGCACCGACGGCCTGCAATGGGTGATCAGCGCCTACACCCTGCTCTTCGGCGGTTTCCTGCTCCTCGGCGGGCGCGCGGCCGACCTGCTCGGGGCACGCCGGATCTTCGTCGCCGGGCTCGTGCTGTTCGGCCTGACGTCGCTCGCCGGGGGCCTGGCCGGCTCGCCCGGACTGCTGATCGCCGCCCGCGCGGTGCAGGGGCTCGGCGGCGCGCTGCTCTCCCCGGCCGCGCTGTCCATCCTCACCGTCACCTTCGAGCACGGCCGGCGCCGCAACATCGCGATGGGCATCTGGGGCGGTCTCGCCGGCCTCGGCGGCACCCTCGGTGTGGTCGCGGGCGGCGTGCTGGTCGACTCGTTCAGCTGGCGCTGGGTGTTCATCGTCAACGTGCCGATCGTCATCGGCCTGGTGGTCGCCGCGCCGATGTTCGTCCGGCACTTCCCGCCGCGCACCGGCACCCGGTCGTTCGACCTGCCGGGCGCGCTGCTCGGCACCGGCGGCCTGCTCGCGGTCGTCTACGGCGTGGTGCGCGCCGAGCCGGTCGGCTGGTCCTCGCCCGAGGTGATCGGCTGCCTGGTCGCCGGGGCCGCCATGCTGGCGGGCTTCGTCGTGGTCGAGTCGCGCGCCGTGGCGCCGCTGGTCCCGCTGCGGCTGCTGCGCTCGCGTGCGCTGAGCACGGCCGGGGGCGCGCTGGCGCTCAACGGCGCCGGCTTCCTGTCGATGTTCTTCCTCACCGCGATCTTCCTCCAGCAGGTCCGGCACGGCAGCGCGCTGCACGCCGGGGTGGAGTTCCTGCCGATGGGCGGCACCGCGATCTTCGGCGCGGTCGCGGCCACCCCGCTGGTCACCCGGTTCGGCACCCGACCGGTGCAGATCGGCGGCGCGCTGCTGAGCACCGCGGGGCTGCTGCTGCTCACCACGGCCGGCGCCGACGGGCCGTACGCGGGCCAGCTCCTGCCCGGACTGCTGCTGTTCGGCGCGGGGATCACGTCGGTGGCGGTGCCGGCGCAGATCGCCGCGGTCGCCGACGTCTCCGCCCACGAGGCCGGTGCCGCCTCCGGTGTGGTCACCGCCTTCAACCAGGTCGGCGGTGCGCTCGGGCTCGCCGTCGTCACCACGCTGTCCACCTCCAAGACCACCTCCGACCTGGCGCACGGCAGTGCGCAGAGCGACGCGCTGGTGGCCGGGTTCCACCGGGGCCTGCTGGTGGCGGCGGCGTTCATGGTGGTGGCGATCGCGGTCACCGCGCTGTCGCCGCGGTTGGCACCGAGCGCGGAGCAGATCGCGGAGGCGGCCGCGGCGGCGTGAGGGGGTGCGGCGGCGTGAGGGGCGCGCCGCCGTGAGGGGCGCCGCTGCGTGAGGGGGGCGCGGCACGGCGCACCGCCCGCTCGTGTCGTCCGGCTTCGGCCGGGCGGTGCGGGCGGGCGGTTGCCGTGGTGGGCGGGGTGCCGCGGCCTTACGCGCTCAGGGGCTCGTGTTCGGGCGCCGCGCACTCCGCGGCGAGGCGGTCGGCGGACAGGCCGAGGGCGCCGGCGAGCGCGGTGATCGTGAAGAACGCCGGGGTCGGGGCGCGGCCGGTCTCGATCTTGCGCAGCGTCTCCGCGGAGATGCCGGCGGCCGCCGCGACGGCGGTCATGCTGCGGTCGCCGCGGGCTGCGCGCAGCAGGGCGCCGAGGCGCTCGCCGCGGGCCCGCTCTTCGGGGGTGAGGGGAGTTCGCACCATGGACGTGATACTAATACCGGGATACTTATCCGGTATGAGAATGGGGAGAACGGCCCATGGTCGAGATCAAGACGGACGAGGCGCTGGACGCGATGCGCGAGGCGGGGCGGGTGGTCGCCAACGCGCTGGGCGCCACGCGGTCGGCCGCCGCGGTCGGCGTGTCACTCACCGAACTGGACGAGGCCGCCCGCGCGGTCCTGGCCGAGGCGGGCGCGACGTCGCCCTTCCTCGGCTACCGGCCGTCCTTCGCGCCCACCCCGTTCCCCGCGGTGATCTGCGCCTCGGTCAACGACGCCATCGTGCACGGCATCCCGGACGGCTACCGGCTGCGCGACGGCGACCTGGTGAGCATCGACTGCGGCGCCCGACTCGACGGCTGGACCGGTGACGCCGCCATCAGCTTCATCGTCGGCACCCCCCGCCCCGAGGACGTCGAGCTGATCGACGCCACCCGGCGCGCGCTCGACGCGGGCATCGCCGCCGCCGTCGTCGGCAACCGTATCGGCGACATCGGCCACGCGACCGGCGAGGTGGCACGCGCGGTCGGCTGCGGCATGCCCGCGGACTTCGGCGGCCACGGCATCGGGCGGCAGATGCACGAGGACCCGTCCGTGCCGGGCCGCGGGCGCCCGGGCCGCGGCTACCGGCTGCGGCACGGCCTCGCGCTGGCGATCGAGCCGATGCTGATGTCCGGTGGGAGGGATGCGTACGTCACCGACCCCGACGGGTGGACCCTGCGGACCGTCGACGGCAGCCGCGCCGCGCACATCGAGCACACCGTCGCCGTGACGGAGGAGGGGCCGCGGGTGCTGACCCTGCCGTGAAGTGGGCTCGCCGCCGGCTCCGTCGCCGGCGGCCACCGTCGCCGTAGGTCCACCGGTCTCCGCCGCCGTACCTCCGTCCGGGCTGTCCTTAGTCAAACTAATGACCTAAGGTAATTGCCGACGGTAAGAAAATCCGCGCAGTCGCGTTTCCGCGGGCGGGGAGACCGAGGAGAGGCAGCGAGACGCGTGAGTGACGCGAGCGCGGAGCCGGCCACCGCCGTCGCGGTGGCCGGGCGGGGGCAGGAACCGATCTTCACTCTGCCGTTCGTGAGCCTGATGACGGCCAACGGGCTGCTGCGGATCTGCACGTACATGCTGATCACGGTCGTCCCGCTGTATGCCCTGCACAACGGGGTGTCGCTGACCGAGGCGGGGCTCACCACCACGTTCTACATGGCCGCCGCGGTCGTGGTCCGGCCGCTGTCCGGGCAACTGGTGGACGCGCGCGGCCGGTTCGCCGTCATGCTCGTCGGCTCGGTGCTCTACTTCGTCGCGACCGGCCTCTACGTCCTGGCGCTGCCGGTGTGGCTGCTGCTGGCCGTACGCGCGTTGCAGGGGCTGGGGTTCAGCTTCAACGGCACCGCCGTG
This sequence comes from Actinacidiphila sp. bgisy144, assembly GCF_057708105.1. Taxonomy (NCBI): domain Bacteria; kingdom Bacillati; phylum Actinomycetota; class Actinomycetes; order Kitasatosporales; family Streptomycetaceae; genus Actinacidiphila; species Actinacidiphila sp. bgisy144. The sequence goes on from NZ_JBYIRM010000008.1 coordinate 205,292, forward strand.
ATGACGCTCGCCACCGACCTGATCCCCGAGAGCCGGATGTCGGAGGGGATCGGGTACCTCGGCATCGAGCAGACCGTGGCGCAGATCTTCGCGCCGTGGCTGGCGCTGACGCTGGTGGACGCGTACGGCTACCGGGCCGCGTTCGTGGTGGTGTTCGTGCTGGCGGGGGTGAACCTGCTGGGGCGGTTGCCGCTGGGGAGGGTGGCCGCGCAGCACCGGCGGGAGCGGGAGGCGGGGGGCTCGGGTGCGGCGGCGGACGCGGATACCGGCTCGGGTACGGGCGGGGGCGCGCGTTCGGGTGCCGGTGCCGGTGCCGGTGCCAGTGCGGGCGGGGCTGCCGGCAAGGTGCCCGTTACCGGTGGGGAATCCGGTGCCGGTGCCGACGCCGCCCGGCCACCGTGGTGGAGCCGGCTGGTGGACCGGGACGCGGCCCGCCCGGCGGCCTTCATGTTCTTCATCATGTCGGGCGTGGCCGCGATCAACACGTTCATGGCCGCCTATACGACCGGGCGCGGCATCGCCAACTCCGGCCTGTTCTTCACCGCCAGCGGTGTGATGCTCGCGGTGGCCCGGATCGGCGGGGGCCGGCTGCAACGGCGGTTCGGTGTGACGCGGACCATCGCCGCGGGCATCCTGGCGGTGGTGGCCGGACTGCTGCTCGTCTACTGGTCGCCGGACCTGGCCGTGCTGATGGCCGGCGGCGCCTTCTACGGCTGGGGCATGGGCACCGCGCAGCCCGGGATGAGCGCGCTGGCGGTGCTGGCCGCCGACAAGTCGCGGCGCGGGCTGGCGAACTCGACGTTCTTCATGGCGATGGACCTGTCCCAGGCGGTGGATGCCGCGGCGCTGGGCGCGCTGGCCGGGCTCGCGGGCACCGGTTCGGTCTTCCTCGCGTCCGCCGCGGTGGTGGCCGCCTCGGCGGTGGCCTTCGTGGTGGTGCGCTCACGCGGCGCCGTCCCGTAGCCGCCGGGGTCCGGGGGCACCGTTCGGCCCTGGGGTCAGCCCAGTTCGAGGGTCGTGGTGCCGTAGACCGCTTCGACCCGGCTGGCCGGGGCCGGACCGGTGTACATCCGCAGGCACTCCGAAGTGGCGGTCAGGCCGCGGTCGGTGGCGAGCTCGGCGGCGGCCGGATAGCGGTCGGGCACGTCGATGGCCACCTCGGCGCCGGGCGGCAGGGTGGCGACGAGCGCGTCGAAGAGGACCGCGGCGTCTTCCGGGCTGTCGGCGAACAGCGGGCCGATGCGGTGGCCTTGGTGCGCCGGGCGGATCACGCCGTACCCGCGGACGCGGCCGTCGGCGCCGAGCAGCACCCGGGCGGTGTGCCCGGGTCCGTCCAGCCAGCGTGAGACGAAGCCGGGCCGGGCGGCGGGGAAGCAGCCGCGGTCGTACGCCGCGATCGCCGGGTGGTGGTGCGGCGCCACCGCGCGGGCGGCGGGGTCCGGCGCCGCACCGGACGTACGGGGGCGGCCGGTGTGGCGCACGTTGCGGTAGGCGGGGACGAACCCGGCACGCGCGTACGTGGCCTGCTGGGCCGGGACCCCGTCGAGTCCGATCACCCGGCCGGCGGCATGGGGGAGGGCGGCGTTCCAGGTGGCGAGGCCCAGGCCGGTGCCGCGGAGTTCGGGGTGGACCAGGTAGTAGCCGAGGAAGGCGTACTGCGGGGAGTACACGACGACGGAGACGGCCGACACGACGCGTCCGTCCAGCCGCCCGATGAAGAAGCCGGCCGGATCGCTGGGCAGGAAGTGGGCCGCGTCGCCGTGGCCGGGGTTCCAGCCCTCGGCGGCGGTCCACGCCACGATCTCGTCCCACTCGGCGGGGGTCGCCTGGGTGACGATGAGGTCGGTCGGCATGCGTGCTGCTCCTTCCGCCGGCGGGTGCCGGCCGGCCCTGCGTCGGGCTGCTGGGTGCCGGGTGGGCTCGTTCAGACCAGGTCCATCGCGGCGACTTCGTCGGGGCCGCCGTAACTGACCGGCCCGTGGAAGGACTTGCGGGCGGTGGCGAACCACCACAGCGTCGCGATGACCAGGACCACCGCGAGGGCGATCGGCGCGTAGTTGAACGTGGTCGCCGTGATCGGCGTGGCCTGCGGCAGCATGAACAGCACGTTGCTGGTGATGATCCACACCACGGCGACGATGCCGACCGGTGTGCTCCAGCGTCCCAGGTGCCACGGCCCGGCCTCGAACTGGTCCTTCAGCCGCAGCCGCAGGAAGATCGGGATGCCGTAGGAGAGGAACAGGCCCACCACGTTGACGCTGACCACGGCGCTGAACGCGGTGTGCGACCACCAGCCCGGCAGGACCAGCACCAGCGACGAGGCCGCGGCGAGCCAGACCGCCTTGACGGGGGTGCGGGTGCGCGGGGAGACCGAGTGCCACAGCTGCGAGCCGGGCATGGCACCGTCCCGTGAGAAGGCGAAGATCATCCGGGTGTTGGAGGTCATGTTGGCCAGACCGCAGAAGAGCATCGCGCCGATGATGACGACCAGGATCGCCTTGGACAGGCCCTGGCCGAGGGCATCGAGCAGGATCTGCACCGGCGGGGCGGAGGACGAGACCTCGCCGGCGTAGTCGTGGATCGAGTAGACCAGGGCGAGCATGAGCACCAGGCCGGTGAGGGCCGAGTAGCCGATGGCGCGCACGATGCCCTTGGGCGCGTTGACGGTGGCCTGGACGGTCTCCTCGGACATGTGGAAGCTGCCGTCGAACCCGGTGAACGTCCAGCTGGTGACCAGCAGGCCGAGCAGTCCGGCGTAGAGCGCGCTGTGGAAGCCGGTGGTGTTGGCGTAGTGGAACGCGTAGCCCGGGTGCTGGTGGTGGGAGGGCACCGTGACCAGCGAGATCACGATCATCAGCAGGCCGGCGATCAGCCACCACACGGAGATCCGGTTGATGAGGGCGACCAACCGCACCGTGTAGGTGTTGAGCAGGGCGTGCACCAGCAGGATGACCGCGGTGATCAGGACGGTCCTGTGCAGGGTGGGGGTGTAGCCCCACTGCATGGCCAGGTAGGACTGGATGAACGTCGCGGCGGCGTAGTCGGTGGCGGCGGTGCCGGCGACCTGGCCGATGAAGTTGAGCCAGCCGGTGTACCAGGACCAGGCGCCGCTGTGCCGCTTGGCCAGCTTGCCGGCGGAGAAGTAGAGGGCGCCGCTGGTCGGGTAGGCCGAGGCGATCTCGCCCATGGCGGCGCCGACGAAGAGCACCATGACCGACACGCCGATCCAGCCGAAGACGAGGATGCGTGGCCCGCCGCCGGCCATACCCATGCCGAACGCGGAGAAGATGCCGGATATGATGTTGATGATGGTGAATGAGATGGCGAAATTGTCGAATGCCCGGAATCGGCGGGTCAGTTTCCGCGGATAGCCCATCGCGTGGAGCGTGGCGTCGTCGTCGAGGGCGGCCGGCGGCGCCTGGTCTGTCCTGCCGGAGCGGGTGTGCAGTGCGGGGTCGGACATGCGAACTATCCGTTCTGGTGGGGGGTCTCGGTCGATCGGTCGGTACAGGTCGGGCTCACGGACTGCCGGGCACGGTGAGGCCGCACGCCTCGCGGGCCTTCGTGAGCTGTTCCTCCGGGGCGCCGAACGCGCTCCAGGGCATGCGTGAGGCGTACGGGCCCATCAGCATGAAGGCCGCCCGCGCCTCGAACTCCTTGCGCGCCATCACCAGCGCGTGTGCGAGGTAGGACAGGTCCACCACCGGGGTGAAGCGGTACTCGGGCACGTGGGGGAGCCACTTGTGGTAGATGCCCAAAGCCGCTGTGCTCCAGGGCGGTTGCTCCCACAGCTTGTAGGCGAGCGGCGCCGAGGGGTTGTAGTTCTCGACCAGGGCCACCAGCGGGAGCAGGGACAGCGCCGAGCCGCTGGGGGCGCGCTGGCTGAGGAAGGCCGCCACGTCCCAGACCTCGGACGCCTTGCCGCCGTTGCGGGGGAAGTAGATGGACAGGAAGCGGTGGTGGGCTTCGCGGTTCCAGGGGTCGAGCCGCAGGATGTGGTGCAGCAGCCGCCAGGGGCCGGGCGGTGCGGTCAACAGTCCCTGCGGGGCCGGGTCGAATGACCGGTGGAAGCGGGCCAGTGACAACTGGGCCACCCACGGTGTCGGGTCGTCCGGCGCGTGCTCCGCCGCCTGCTGGCAGGCGGTGTGGGCGATCCGGTACAGCGCGGTGGCGCGGTCATCCTTGGTGTCCGCGGCGCGCACCGCACGCAGGACCGCGACCCGGGCCCATAACAGCGCGGACTCGGCGTTCGGCTCCTCGGCGACCCAACGCTCCGTCAGGTCCGAGTCCCATGCCTCGGCGGCGAGCACCAGCGAGCGGTGCGCGCGCAACCCGAAGTCGTCCTTAGCCGCCCGCAGGACCTCCGACGTGCTCAGATAGCGGCCGGCCTGCACATCCACGCACGCGTCGGCCAACTGGCGGTCGTCGGCCGCGGAGTGCCAGATGTACCGCCCCTCGAAGGACGGGGTCCGTAATCTCTTTCGTGGCTCGCGCTGGCGCCGGCCCATCACCGTGCATCCCCGTCCTCGATCTCCATCGTCGGCGCGTATCCCCGTGGCTCAGGGGCAAGCCGTCTCCCCGCACGGAGCGGGGGTGGTCACGGCTCTTGGGACGCGCCACAACGGAAATTCCGCTCTGCGCCGCCCATGGCATGGGGAATTACTCCGAGTTGACGGGGGATGACTCTACGAGTGGATTTAACGGTGTGTCAAATACCTGCCAAGGTGCTCCCGCGTGCGGCTCGCCTTTGCGGCATTGATGGGGCATTGGTGCGGCATGACCGCCAAAGGCCACCAAAGGTCCCGCCCGAAAACGGTGGGAGTGCGGCCAACTGTCCCTCTGGCCGACCGCCCTCCCGCCCGACCGGCGTCAGCACATTTTGTAGGCCACCCGCGTCGAGTTGTACGAGCAACTGTCGACCTTGGCGCCCTTCGCCGACCTCAGCGTCGCCGTGTCCTTGTCGTTGTTCCAGACGTACGCCGAGCGCCCCTGATACCGGTTCGCCGCCGTGTTCCGCCCCTTACCGGTGTGAATGGTCACGGTCTTGTGTGCGCCAAGTGTGTAATTCGTGAAGCTGTACTTGTGCTTCGACGCATCCGTCAGCGTCCACCCCTTCAGATTCGCCGCCTTGCTCGTGGTGTTCGCTATCTGCACATACTCCGCGTTCAAGCTGGCGTTCGTCCGCTGATCCACCCCCGGGCTGTTGTAGTAGATCTTGTACAGGTGCACGGACCCGGCCGACGCACTCGCCGGCGTCGGCACCAGCACCGCCCCGGCCACAGCAGCCCCGGCCACGGCCCCTGCGGCGAGCATACGAAATCGCTTCATGATGTCCCTGACGTCCCCAGATCGAACCCGGGAGCCCCCCTGGCGAACCCGGTAGGACAGTCAGAGTAAGGACGAACCCCGCGCACCGTCCGCCCGTTACCCAACCGGGACACATCGCCGACCCACCCCCCTCCTCAACCACCCGCCCACCCCCACCAGCCACCCCCGTACGCCGGCCCTCACGCCATTCCGTCGATCCCGTTCAACGGACTCCCGCCGCGCGGCACACTGTTCACATGTCAAAGGGGGACGCAGTACACGTACGGGGGCTCCGCAAGCGCTACGGCGACGTACTCGCCGTCGACGGGCTCGACCTGGACATCAGCACCGGCGAGGTGTTCGGCATCCTCGGGCCCAACGGTGCCGGCAAAAGCACCACCGTGGAGATCCTCCAGGGCCACCGCTCCCGCGACGCCGGCGAGGTCAACGTCCTCGGCGCCGACCCCGCCACCGCCGATCGCACATGGAAAGCGCAGGTCGGCATCGTCTGGCAGGACGAGTCCGCAGTCAGCGAACTGACCGTCGGCGAGACCGTACGGCACTTCGCCCGCTACTACCCGCACCCCCGCGACCCGGCCGAGGTGATCGCGCTGGTCGGCCTCGAACCCAAGACCGCCAGCCGAGTCAAGGCCCTTTCCGGTGGCCAACGCCGCCGCCTCGACGTCGCCCTCGGCGTCATCGGCAACCCCCGGCTCCTCCTCCTCGACGAACCCACCACCGGCTTCGACCCCGCCGCCCGGCGCCAGTTCTGGGACCTCATCCGCTCCCTCGCCGACGAGGGCACCACCATCATCCTCACCACCCACTACCTGGAAGAAGCCGAAGCCCTCGCCGACCGGCTCGCCGTGGTCACCGCGGGCCGCGTCGTCGCCGTGGGCACCCCCAGCACCCTCGCCGGCCGAGCCGACGCACGCGCCACCGTGCACTGGACCGGACCCGACGGCACCCCGCGCGCCGAAGAGACCGACACCCCGACCCGGACCATCACCGAACTCGCCCGGCGCTTCGACGGCGAGATCCCCGGGCTACGGGTCACCCAACCGACCCTCGAGGATGTCTACCTGCGCCTCATCGGACAGGAGCCCCCGCGATGACTGCTCCCGTTCCTTCTCCCGAGCGTGATCCCGAGGGTCGCCCCGACGGTGATCCCGAACGTCGTCCCGCGGGCTGCCCCGAGGGTGGTCCTGGGCACGATCCCGAGGGTCGCCCCGACGGTGATCCCGAACGTCGTCCCGAGGGTGGTCCCGGGCGTGATCCCGAGGGTGGTCCCGAGCACTGTCCTGAACCGGGGGCCGAGGCCGGGGCCGAGCCAGGGGGCGCAGCTGAACCAGGGGCGTCGGGTGGCCCTGCTTCCGTGGGCGGTTCCGAGGGCGGTGCCGTGGTCGGCGCGGGCCCTACGTTCGAGGGTCCCCCTGGGGCTGGCGCGGGCCCCGCGTCCGAGGGTGGCCCTGAGCCGGTGGGCGCAGCCGCGCCCGCTGCCGGGTCCGGGTTCCGCGTCGGGCTCGCTCCCACGTTCGAGTCCGACTCTGTGTCCGTCGCTGATCCGTTGTCCGTGGCCGCCCCCGGGGCGGTGCCCATGCCCGGCGTTGGTCCTGCGCCGGCTCCCGGGTCCGAGACCGTGCCCACTTCCGTTGCCGGGCCGGCGGATGTCGGCGGCCCTGGGCCGCAGGCCGGTGCTGGCGCGGGGCCCGGCCGCGCCGCTGGCGGTGTGCGATTGCCCGGGGCCTGGCAACTCGGCCTGCTGCGAGGCGCGATGGAGATCAAACTCTTCTTCCGCCAGCGCGAGCAGGTTGTTTTCACTTTCGCCTTCCCCATCATCTTCCTCTTCCTCTTCGCTTCGATCTTCAGCGACAACATGAAGAACACCGGCACCAGCGCTTCCCAGTACTACGTCACATCCATGATCGCCTCCGGCATCATGTCGACCAGCTTTCAGTCGTTGGGCATCTCGATCGCCATCGAGCGGGACGAGAAAGTCCTGCGGCGGCTGCGCGGCACCCCCATGCCGCCGGCTGCGTACTTCCTCGGAAAGATCTGGCTGGTCTTGACCACGGGTATCCTCGAAACGGCCATCCTTCTTGTCTTCGGCACCACTGTGTACGGTGTGGATCTGCCCTCCACGCCCGTCAAGTGGCTGACCTTCGGCTGGGTGTTCGTCCTCGGCATCACCGGCTGTGCGCTTCTCGGCATCGCGATCAGCAGCGTCCCGAGGTCCGGTCGCAGTGCCACCTCAGTGGTCGTTCTCCCCTTCCTGGTGCTCCAGTTCATCTCCGGCGTCTACATCTTGATTGACACGATTCCGCACTGGATGCTCACGGTCGGTTCGTTCTTTCCACTCAAATGGCTCTGCCAGGGTCTGCGCGGCGTCTTCCTCCCGCAGGCCGCGGCCGCCCTCGAACCGGCCGGCGCCTGGGAGTTCGGCCGGACCGCCCTCGTTCTCGGCGCATGGTGCGTCGGTGGTCTGCTGCTGTGTCTGTTCACTTTCCGGTGGAAGAGCCGCAACGACGCTTGAGGCAGCGCTGCGAGGCAGCGCCGTGCAACGGTGGAAGCTCGGTGGGGCGCGACGCTGACCGCGCTGACCGCGCTGACGGCGGTGCGTGGTGGGCTCCCGTGGTTGTCCGCTATATCGCGCGTGCGCGCGGCTCGTTGAATCGTCCGCGCGGGGGCGGGGGCGGAGGCTGGGGCCGGGAAGGCCGGTCCGCGGGCGGTTCCGGCGTGATCGTGGGGAGTTCGCGCCGTCCTCGGAGCCGACGGCGAATTTGGTTGATATTCATGGACATGGCAGCCTCACATTCTCGTGTTCGAGCCGTGGGAAGGAAACGAGGGAACGGCCGTGGTGAACAAGCGCGATTCGCCTTCGTTTTGGTCAACGCTACGACGCGCTGCGCGATATGTCGTCAACCCACGGGTGGAGCGAGGGTGGACAAATTTCTCCACCTGCGAATCAACCCTGGGGTGGACGACACGGCGCGGTCACGCCCGTACATTTTCGAGCAGCGGGAAATTCCGCGAGACCGTGAATTCGCATATTAACGGAAAGGACGGCTGTCGTGAGCCAGTTGCGGGGCTTCTTCCCCTGGATCGTGTTCTCCGCTGTATCGGGGCTCGTCTGGTCGTGGGCGGCGCTCCTCTCACTCGCGCTGGGTGCGCTGTTCCTGGCGAAGGACCGCCGAGCCGGCGTGCCCGCTGACGCGCAGATATTGGAGTTCGGCGCGGTGGGTTACTTCGGCGTGCTGACCGCGGTGGCTTTCGTCGACCCGCACGCGCCCGTGCGCGACTATGCGAGTGGGTTGTCGTCGGCGTGGCTGGCGCTGATAGCGGCGGTGACGCTGCTCGTTCGGCGGCCGTTCGTCCTGGGCATTGCCAAGCGCCGTACTCCGCAGGCAGTTTGGGGGTCTCCGGTGTTCCGCCGCACCTGCGGGGTGCTGACCGGCGTGTGGGCGGTCGGCTTCGCGCTCAGCGCGGTCGCCACCCTCGCCTGCGAGGCTGTGGACTCCGGGATGTTGTCGTGTGTCGGCGCCCAGATAGTGGGGTTGGGGCTGCCGGTGGTGTTCACGCGCTTCTACGTGAAAGGAGTTCGTGAGCGGGTGAGCGGCGCCGGCTCGCAGGAGATAGCGGCAGGTGGCGCGGGCGCGACGTTTGGTGCTGCTCCTGCGGCGGCTCTGGCGGCGAGTGCGGTCGGCGGCCGGTGATGCTCCGGCGGCGGTGCGTTCTGGAGGATCGTCGTTGCCACGCGCCGACGCGCCCCGCTTGGGACGGGACGCGTCTGTGCGCAGGGCGCGGGTGGAGCTGGGCTCAGGTCAGCAGGAGAGGTTGCTTCCGGCGGGGACGCCGAGGATGGAAGTGAAGTTCTCGTAGGCGTTGACGCGGTCCTGGACCTCGGCCGGGTTGCCGCCGTTGCACTCGACGCTGCCGTTGATGCTGCGGATGGTCTCGCCGAAGCCGGCGCCGTTGACCATGGCGTTGTGCGCGGTCATGGTGCCGGGCCCGGTCTGGGTGTCCCAGTACCAGAGGCCGGTCTTCCAGGCGACGGCCGCGTCGGTCTGCACCAGGTTGGGGTTGTCGAGGAGGTCGATGCCGAGCGCGTCGCCGGCAGCCTTGTAGTTGAAGTTCCAGCTCAGCTGGATGGGGCCGCGTCCGTAGTAGGCGGACTGGCCGGCAGGGCACCCGTACGACTGGCTGGTGTCGCAGTAGTGCGAGTAGTTGGAGGTGTTCTGTTCCACGATGTAGACGAGGCCGCCGGTCTCGTGGCTGACGTTGGCGAGGAAGGCCGCGGCCTCCTGCTTCTGCACGGTGGCGCTGCCGGTGGTGGCGAAGCCCGGGTAGGCGCTGAGGGCGGCGGTCAGCCCAGCGTAGGTGTAGAAGGGGTTCCGGTTCGGGAACATCGTGTTGAACTGGGCCTCACTGACCACGAATCCGCCGCTGCTGGGGGGCGTGGTGCCGCCGCCGGAGCAGGTGTAGGGGCTCCAGTACCAGGTGCTGATGGTGGGGTCGTAGCCCGGGTTGTCGTGGGTGGCGATGTAGTCGCTGCCGTTGCTGTACTGCACGATGTCGCCGGTGACGTAGTTCTGGCCGGCGACCCAGGCCGGGTAGCTGCAGCTGCCGTTGCCGCCGGTCGAGCCGCCGGAGGAACTGCCACAGCCGCCTTGGTCGGCCCAGACGTCGGCGGCACCGGGCGTCTCGCCCTGGGTCCACCACTTCGCCGACCAGTTGTGCCCGTTGTAGGAGGCGGTCTGGCCGCCGGTGTAGACGGAGGAGGAGCTCCAAGCGGCCGCGCAGTCGGCGGCCGAGGCGGTGGATGCGAAGGGGACCAGGACAGCCAGGCCGACCGCTACCGCGAGTGCGGTGAGGAAGGCGATGAACCGTTGTCTGGACACGTGACCACTCCTAGTGGGGGGTGCGAAGTGGGACCGGGAGCAGCACTCAAACGGAAATGGTCTGAACCTGTCAATAGTCCAGACCAATCCTCGGTGGTGGTCGGGAGGTGTGAGAGGTGGGACTGGGCCCGTTGTGCGCGCGGTGGTGTCCGATGCTGTCCGTGGTGCCGGGGTTACGGAGAGGGTGTGAAATGGCAGAAGGGAGGGGCGAGATGGGGAGCGAACGGGAGATGAGCGGGGTGGCCGGATGCCGTGAGCGGCACGGCGCTGCCCCCCGGCGTCTCGGAGGGCGTACGGGTCGGCGCTGGTCAGCTGTCGCGGGTGATCCAGTCGCTGCTGCCGAGCGGGTAGTCGTAGCCGGGGCGGTCGACATCGGCGCTGGTGCGGAACGCGGAGCCGTTGTTGTCGATGTGGACGGTGCCGTGGTGGCTGCCACTGGACCAGTCCAGGGTGAGGTCCCAGCGGACATCGTGTGCCTTGGTATGGGCGGTGACGTAGAAGACCTCGGGATCGGACTCGCTGACTTTGTAGGGGAAGTCGCGCTGGCCGTTTTTGACGGTGACGGTGGGGCTGCCGTTGTCGAGGTCGATGTCGAAGGACTTGGAGTCGACGCCGCCGCCGCAGCCGACGCCCATGGAGTAGTCGTTCCAGGCGAGCGGTGCGCTCTTGGTGAGGGCGCGGACGTGCAGGGCCTCCAGGACGACGGTTTCCGAGCCTGTGCCCTGGACGGTGAGGGCGACGCGCTGCTCGTCGGAGGAGACGGCGCCGTAGGCCGCGGCCCAGCGAGTGGCGTCCTGTTCGCCCGCCGGCGGGCCGACCTGGGCGGGCTCGCTGTCGACGAGGAAGTGCTGGCTGCAGGGGCTGTCGTAGACGTAGGGGCGGACGCCGACCGTGACAGGAGTGGCGTTGCCGAGGGTGTCGGGAGGAGCGGTTGTCGTGGGGGTGGAGTTGGGATGCGGAGTGCCGGTTGCGCCGGAGCCGTTGGTCGACGGGGAGGAGGTGGGGGTGCGGTGAGGGCTGGTTGGGAAGGAGGTGGGGGAGGGTGGCGCGGCGTCGTTCGCGGTGCTGTTCGCCGTGGCGCCGACCGCCTGTTGGTCCCGGGAGTCGCGGTCGTTGCCGCTCCAGGGGTGGGTGACAAGCGTGGCAGTGGCGAGGATGACGGCGGCTGCGGCGGAGGCGATCAGAGCGGTGCGGCGTCGGCGCGGGGAGGTGGGGCTGCTCGGGAGGCTGGAGACGACGGGCTCGTCCGGAGCGGTCGGTGCCGCGAGGTGGGCCGGTTCGCCCGGCTGGTCCGGTGGGGCGGTGGTCGTGCCGGTGGTAGGGCGGTCCGAGTCGTCCGGCGTCTCCGAGCCTTCCGGGCTGTCGGGGCCGGGGTGCTCCGGTGCCGGGATCGGGGCGCTTGGGGCCGGGGGTGGGGGCGGGCCGGGTTGCGCGGCTTTGGCCCGCCGGATGGCGTCGGCCAGCACCCAGCGGCGGTGGAGTTCGACGAGTTCCTGCGGGGTGGCGCGGCAGGCGCGGGCGAGGCGTTCCACCGGGGCGTACTCGGTGGGGATCGCGGTCCCGTTGCAGTAGCGGTGCAGGGTGGAGGTGCTCATGTGCAGCCGCTTGGCGAGGGCTCCGTAGCTCAGGCCGGAGCGGTTCTTGAGTTCGAGCAACAGTGTTGCGAACTCGTTGGTCTCCCCGGGCTCTGCTGCATCCGACAACGCTTCCTCCCCTTAACGCCGTTGCCTTCATCCAAGCACCTCGGGTACCCGAACGGCGAAAGCAGGTGCGGGGGAGGGCGGGTGCGTCGGGGGCGGGCCATACAACTGTTGGCGCGGGTGGCGAGTCGTACGGTGCGGTGTTCGCCGGGAGTTCGCCTGGAGTACGGGCGGCGGTCGGTCCGGTGGCGGTGGAACGGAGCTCATATGTCTCGACGCATTTCCGGTGGCAGACGCAAGGTCGCGTCGGCGGTCGCCGTTGTCATGGCTGTTGCCGCGGGAGCGGCAGGCGCGGCGGCCGCTCCCGCCGGGGCGGTGGGAGTGGAGGCGGGGACGGCGCGGAAGGTGCCGGTGGTCGACTTCAACGGGGACGGCCACGCCGACATGGCGGTCGGTTCGCCGAACGGTACGGCGAGCGGGAAGGCAGCGGCGGGCTATGTGTCGGTCGTGTATGGAGCGGCCGGGGGCGTGGATCAGGCGAAGCACTATCTGTTCGGCCAGGACAGCCCGGGGATACCGGGTGCGTCGGAGACGGGCGACCGTTTCGGGTCCACGGTGGTCCCGGTGGACCTCGACGGGGACGGCTACACGGATCTGGTCGTCGGTGCGTCGGGCGAGGACGTCGGCAGTGGTGCGTCGGGTGTCGACGCGGGCATGGTGACGGTGTTGTGGGGCGGTCCGTCCGGTCTGGGGGACGCCACCGCTGTTGACACCGGTGCCACGGCCCGCGCGGGAGTCGGTGGGTTCCTCCAGGCCGGGGACTTCGACGGCGACGGCCGGCCGGAGCTGGTCACGTCCCACGGGGACCAGTCGTTGTGGACGCTGTCCGGGATCGGCAGGGACGGCAAGGTCGCCTCGGTGTCGGACCTCGACCTGTGGAAAGTGGCGAGCGGGATCACGGTGATCCTGCACAGCATCGCGGCCGGGGACGTCAACGGGGACGGCATCAGCGACCTGGTGGCGCTGGTGACGGACACGGACGAGTCCGACGCGTATCGTGGGTACATCCTGCTGGGCGGCGCGAACGGCTTCACGTCAGCCGGCTATGCCAGGCAGGCGGGCGGGGAGCGGCTGCCCGGCCAGAGCGTGGCGATCGGTGATGTGAACGGGGACGGCTACGGCGACATCGTCTTCGGCCACAGCACCGACTTCTACGACAGCGACGAGGACCTGCCGGTGAAGGGCGGCGCGGTGGCGGTCGCGTACGGCGGGCCCGGTGGGCAGAGCAGCACGCTGGCGCCGCAGTGGATCAACCAGGACACCGCGGGGGTGCCCGGTGTGAGTGAGACCGGGGACCGGATGGGGGCGTCCGTTGCGGTCGGGGATGTGAACGGGGACGGGTATGCCGACATCGTGGCGGGCATACCGGGGGAGGACTACGACGGGTTGACGGATGCCGGCTCGTTCGTCCTGCTGCGCGGGACGGCGAAGGGGGTGACGGGGGCCGGTTCGCAGGTGTTCAGCCAGAACTCCGCCGGGGTGCCCGGGGTGTCCGAGAGCGGGGACCGGTTCGGGGCGGTGACGGGGGTGATACCCGCGGAGTCGTCCGACCCGGCCCAGGTGGTGATCGGCGACCCGGACGAGAACGGCGGGAACGGCGCGGTGTGGGTGCTGCACGGCACCGGTACCGGGCTGACCGGCACCGGGACCGTCAACTTCGGGTCCGTCACCATGGGCACAAGCGGTGTCGGCGCCTACTTCGGTGACGAACTGAGCACCACGCCGCGCGATCTGGACCTGGACCAGAGCGCCTGACGGGAGGTCGGTCGGGCCGCGGGGAGGGCTACTGGTTGAGGCTCGTGGCGGCGATGCCGATGCGGTTCCAGGCGTTGGTGGCCGCGATCGTCCAGGTCAGGCGGACGGTCGCGGTGTCACCGAGGTGGCGGGCGGCCTCGGCGTGGACGTCGGCGGGGACGGTGCCCCCGACCGGCCGGGTGAGGTGTTCGGCGAGGGCGAGCCCGGCGCGCTCGGCGGGAGTGAACTCGGCCGAGTCGGCCCACCCGTCCAGCGCCGCGAGCTTGGCCGAGGACTGTCCGGCGGCGAGGGCGCCCTTGCGGTGGAGGCCGGTGCAGTAGGTGCAGCCGTTGAGTTGGGAGACGTGCAGGCTGACGAGTTCGGCGAGGTCGGGGGCGAGGCCGTCGCCGGCGATCCGGCTGAGGTCGGTCAGCGCCTGGAGGGCGTCGGGGGCGGCGGCGGTGGGGTTGAGGTTCGACATGGGGGTGGGCCTTCCACGGTGGGGGTCAGTGGTCAGAGGCGGCTTGTTCGAAGCTCACCCGCTGCTCCGGGGAGAGCCCCAGGTCGGGGCCGGTCACGGGGGTGCCGGTGCGGATGAGGATGTTGTAGTGGTTGGGGAAGTGGCAGGCGTCGAAGCCGAGGACGGTGCCGACGGTGTGGTCCCCGATGCGTACGGTGTCGCCGCGGTCGATGACGCCGCCGCGCTCCAGCTCGACGAAGCCGAGGAAGCCGACGCGGTCGATCCGGGCACCGGGCGCGGGGTCCGTGTGGTCGGTGGTGACCAGTTCGTGTACCTCGCCCGCGCGGACGCAGCGGCTGGCGTGGGGTTCCAGGGTCATGCCGCGGTCGTCGCGGCGGTGGAGGAGGATCTTGACGAGGCTGCCGTGGACGGTCCGCTTGGCGCCGTTCTCGCGAAGGGCCGTCGGCGCGGTGGCCGGCATCGGTGGTGGGGTGGGGGCTGGGGTCAGCATGCGGGTGCCTCTGCCGGTCGGGGGTGGGAGGGTACGGGCCCGGGGGGCCAGGGTTCGGCGCGGTCGTAGGCGGCTTCGACGAGGTGCAGGGCGGCGGCGCCGCCGCGGTCGGGGCGGGGCGGGGCGTCGAGCCGGCGGGCGAAGTCGGCGACGATCGCCTCGTACTCGTGGTGGAGCGAGGCTTTGAAGCCGTGGTGGCCGGCGAGCATGTCGGCGTGGTGGACGGAACCGTCGGCCAACGTGACCTGGATGTCCTTGAGTTCGCCGGGATAGGACCAGTCGAGCTCGACGGTTGCGCGGGCGGTGCCGTCGGGGGAGCGCAGCGCGATCGTGGCCTGGCGGTCCAGTCCGGAGGCGTCGCGGCGGATGCGGGAGCGTTCTACGGTCACCTCGCCCAGCAGGAGGCGGACGAGGTCGAAGGCGTTGGGACCGTTGTCGGCGACGCATCCGCCGCCGCACCGGGCCGGGTCCAGATACCAGCGGTCGGGCCCGACATGCTCCTCGATGCGCTCGAGGTAGCGGACCGTGACCTGCTCGACGGGCACGTTCCGCGGCAGCCGGGCGACGAGCGCGCCGACGGCGGAGTTGTAGCGCCGGTGGAAGGCGGTGAGGAGTGTGGCGCCGTACTCCCCGGCGAGGGCGGTGAGTTCGGCGCCCGCGGTGCTGGTCAGGGCGAGGGGCTTCTCCACGCAGACGGACACGCCCGCGCGGAGGAAGTCGGCGCAGACCGGGGCGTGGGCGTCGTTGGGGACGGTGACGATGACGCCGTCGAGGGAAGGGTGTGCGGCGAGGAGTTCGTGGTGGTCCCGGTAGCCGAGGACCGGGCCGGACGGGTCCTCGGCCGTACGCGTTCCCGGACCCGTTGCCGTCCAGGGCGCCAATGCGGCCGGGTCGCGGTCGCAGACGGCGGTGAGCTGCACGGCGGGGGAGGCGTCGAGCGCGGCGAGGTAGAAGCGGGAGATGACGCCGAGGCCGACCACGGCGACGGAGGGGCGGGCCATCAGCGCACACCGTCCAGGTGCGCGGCGCCGTCCGCACCGGCACGCTCGTCCGCGCCCGCGCGCTCGTCCGTACCCGTACCCGCACCCGTACCCGCACGGTTCAGCGGCACCGGTGTGGTCAGCCCGAACTTCTCGGCCACGTCCGCGAGTTCCCGGTACTGGCGGCAGCTGATCGGCACCCCGGTGGCGCGGCGGGTGCGGGCCCGCTCGCCCTCGGGCCACCCCGGGTAGCGCACGGGGGAAGCCGCATCGAGGGGCGGGCAGTCCAGCAGGCTGCCGAACAGCGCGCCCGCGTCCGCCGCGAACCCCTCCTGCGGGCGCAGCAGCGCGGGGGCGATCGCGGCGACCAGGTAGCCGATGTCGTCGTCGCGGCCGGACGGGCGGCCGTCGCCGTTCAGCGCCGCCGGCGCCGGACCGAGGCCGGAACCGCTCACCAGCCCGGCCAGCACCTCCACCGCGAGCCCGAGCCCGTACCCCTTGTACACGCCGGTCTCCGCGGTCCCGCCGAGCCAGCCGAGGTGCGCGCGGCCGAGGTCGAAGGCCGCGGGGTCGGTGACGGGCAGGCCGTCGTCGCCGGTCAGCCAGCCTTCCGGCACCTGCCGTCCGGCGCGGGCAGCGGCGCGGACCCGGCCGGTGGGCACGACGGTGGTGCTCATGTCGAGGACGAACGGGTGGTGCGGCCCGGCGGGCGCGGCGACGGCCAGCGGGTTGGTGCCGAGCATCGTGACCTGGCCGCCCGGCGGGCGGGCGATGCGCTGGCCGCCGCAGTTGGAGGCCACCAGGCCGACCAGACCGCGGTGGGCCGCGCGCGCCGCGTGATAGCCCGCGCAGCCGAAGTGGGTGGCGCCGTACACGCTGACCAGGCCGATGCCGAACTGCTCGGCGCGCTCGACGGCGAGGTCCATCGCCTCCGCCGCCGCCCACAGGCCGAGCGCCCGGTGCGCGTCCACCCGCAGCGCGGCGCCGAGGTCGGTGACGGGCTCCGGTTCGGCCGCCGGATCGGTCCGGCGCTGCTCGAACAGCGGCAGGTACTGGCGGGTGAGGTTGGCCAGCCCGTGGGAGTCCATGCCCGACAGGTCGCCGTAGCACAGCGCCTCGGCGGCGGTGGCGGCGCGCGACGCGGGCACGCCGCAGCGTACGAACACGTCGGTGACGAACGCCAGCAGGTCGTCGTACGCGAGGCGCACCGTGCCGTCGGACGTCTGCGCCCGCGCCTGCGCTTGTGCCTGCGCGGGGAAGCCGGACAACGGTGGGTTGGGCAACGGCATCGGGAAGTCTTCTCCTGACAGGCTGGACGGGGCGGACGGGCTGGACGGGCTGGACGAGAAGGGGGCATACGGGGCGGACGGCGGTGGGCACGCAGCGGGCGGCGCGGGAGGCGCGGACGTACGGAAGGCGCCGAGCAGCCGCGGCACCGTTGCCGCGAACCCCTCCAGCTCCGCGAGGTCCGCGAACTCCCCTTCCGCGTGTGCCCGGTTGGCGTCGAGACTCCCGGGGCCGAGTACGACGCAGTGCGCGCCCGCCACACCGGACGTCCAGATCGCGTCGCAGGTGCACCCGGGCTCCTCGGCCGGCCACGGCGGGATCGCGGCGCGCTCCAGGAGCGCCCGGAGCCACGGGGACGCGTCGCCGCCGAGGACGGGCAGGCCGCGCTTGAGCCACTCCAGCCGTACGATGCCCGGCGCGTCGCGGGCGGTCCGGGCGAACCGGCGGGTCCGGCCGAAGACGGCGGCGAAGGCGCGCAGTCCGTCGTCGACGGCCTCGCGCACCAGCCGCTCCAGCCGCCGCGCGGTGGCGGACGCACCGTAGGAGAGGTTGAGGAGCAGCTGCCCGCGCCCGTGCACACGGTTGTGGAGAGTGCCGGTGTGCAGGCCGGCGACACACAACTGGCCGTCGGCCGGGGCCAGTTCCGGGTCGAGTACGGCGGCGAGGTGCTGGGCGAGGAAGCCGAGCAGGACGGTGGCGTTGTGGCCGGCCGCGGGGCGGTCGTCGATCGCGTCGTCGCCGTGGACGCTGAGGAGCGCGGTCATCGCGGCGGTGCAGCGCGTCAGGGCGCGGCCGCCGGTGGGTTCGCAGAAGACGTTCAGCCGTCCGTGGTGCCCGGCTTCGACCAGCGGGCGGGTGCCGAAGGTGCCGAGCGCGCCGCCCTCCTCGCCGGCGACGGCCTGGATCAGCACCCGGGTGTCCCGGGCGAGACCGGGCAACTCCCCGAGCGCGCGCCGCAGTCCGGCCAGCAGCGCGACGGCCGGTCCCTTCGCGTCGATGGCGCCGCGGCCGTGGAAGCGCGCGCCGTCGAAAGAGACCGGTTCGACGCCGGCGACGGTGTCGAGGTGGACGTTGAACATCACGGTGCGCTCGTGCGGCGCGTCCGCCGGGCCGAGCGCCAGCACCAGGCTGGGCTGGCAGGCGAGGAACTCCGGCTGCGCGGCGGCGGTTCGGCGGACGAGGACCGGCACGTCGTCGCGGGTGAGGCAGTCGGGCGGCGCCGCGGCGTGGTGGAGCACGTGGAAGCCGAGCGCGGCGGCGGCCTCGGCGTAGCGCCGTCCCGCGGCCCACAGCTCAGGGGCGGGCGCGCCGGGGCCGCACTCGAGCGGGCCTGCCGTGGGCAGGGCGAGCAGGTCGAGCAGCAAGGTGTGGTCGGCGGGGCTGAGCAGGTTCACCGGGCGGACTCCTGCCGCTCAAGATCCCTCGCCACGGCGGCGGTCGGGGGCGCGAGGGCCTCGTCGAGCAGGCGCCGCAGCGCAAGGCCGCACCGGACGAACGCGGCGCGGCACTCCTCGGCCGGGTCGCGGTGGTCCTCGTGCGGCCGCACCGCGACGTGCGGTTCGAGCGACAGCGCGCCCCGGTAGCCGTGGGCCAGCAGCAGCCGCACGCTGTCGGCGACCCGCAGGTCACCGGTGCCGGGCACGCAGTGGCGGACGGCGCCGCCGGGGGACAGGACGGCGTCCTTGATGTGCACGTGGTGAATCCGGTCGGCGTACGGCAGCAGGTCGGTCAGCAGCCGGTGGCCGTCGTAGCCGTAGGCGGGGCCGTTGCCGGTGTCGAAGAGCAGGGCGAGGCCCGGGCCGGCCTCCTCCAGCAGGCGGACCATGCGGTGCGGGTCGCTGCCCGCCCAGCCGGCGCAGTTCTCGTGCAGCAGCGTCAGCCCGGAGGCGGCCGCGCGGGCGGACAACTCCCGTACGCGACAGAGCACTTCGCGTTCCCACGCGGCGGCGTCGAGGCCGCCGTCGGACGGGTCGGCGGGGTTCGGGTACGACATCACCCGCACGTAGCGGGTGCCGAGGCGGGCGCAACGCCGGGCCAGGACGTCGAGTTCGGCCAGGTCCGCGGCGAAGTCGCCGGTCACCGGCCGTGCCCAGCCGCCGATCCGGGCGTCCACCGCGACGACGGACAGCCCGGCGTCCACGAGCGCCCCGGCGACCCGGTCGAAAGCGGCCGCGGACAGGTCGGCGAGCGGTGTCCCGTCCACGGTCCGCAGCTCGACCGAGCGCCAACCGAGCGCGGTGACGGCCTCGATCTGGCCCTCGATGCCGAGCGCGGCCTCGTCGCCGATCCCGGTCAGCGCGACGCCGCCGGACATGGCAGCGGACCCGGCAGTGGACGTGGCGGTGGACATGTCGACGGGCGGCCCGGGGCGCGGCACGGACCCAGGGCGTACGGGCTCAGTGGACACCGGTCAACTCCCTTCCCTGGAGCGGAATCTCCGCAGCGGCAGCGGCAGCGGCGACGGAGGGGGCAGCGGAAGGGGAAGCGGCAGCGCCAGCGGCAGCGGCCAACTCCTTCGCCCGGCCGAGCAACTCGACCACCCGTGCCTGCTGCTCGACGGTGGCGGGGCAGGGACCGTCGCCGCCGAAGTACGCGTAGGCGCGCAGCATGAACTCCGTCAGAGCCTCGTCGCGGAACACCTCCCGCCGCTCGGTGGCCGAGTCCGCGGCGGTGAGCCGCAGTTGGGCGTACCGGTCGTAGGAGTCGGCCGGATAGTGGCCGACGGCGGTGCCGTGCTCGAACAGCAGCGTGATCCGCCGCTCGCGCACCGGCGAGGTGAGGTCGGAGCGTACGACGCTGCGTACGCCGCCGCGGTGGGCGAGGGCGAGGGTGGCGCCACCGAGCCGGGGCAGGCACCGCCCGTCCACCCGGAGGTCGGTACAGCCGGCGGAGACCACCTCGGCGTCGCCGGCCAGCCTGAGCAGGACGCCCAGCGCGTGCGGGACCTCCACGTCGAACGCCGTCGGGTGCCCCGAGGTGGCCAGCGAGCGCTGGAAACGCGGCTTGTCCTGGACGACGGAGATCTGTCGCAGCGCGCCCAGCGTATCCAGCGCACCCGCGGCGACACCCACCGCAGACCGGGGGCCTTGCGTTTCCTCGGCACCTCGGCCCGCCACGAGCGCGGCCAGCCGGTCGGTCAGGGTGCTCGCCAACCACGGTGCCACCACGGCCGTTCGCAGGTCCGGCCGAAGGCCCTCCTGCCGCAGCGACGCCAGCAGCCGTGCCAGGTCGTCCGGTCCCGCGGCGAGCGGCTTCTCCAGCAGCAGCTTGCGGAAGCCGAGTCGGAGCAGCTCCGATACGACCTCGACCCGCGCGACCGGAGGCGTGCAGACGTGGACGACGGTCCGCTCCGGGTCCAGCTCCCGCCGTGCCGCCGCGAGCGAGGCCACCAGGTGCCGCCCCGCCCCGGCGTGCCGGGCCCGCGCGGCGGGGTCCTGGTCGTAGCCGACCACCGGCTCAGGGGCGAAGCAACGATCCTGCCGCGCCCGGGCCTTGGCGAGGACCGGCAGGTGCAGACCCGCCCCCGCCCGGCCAAGGCCGACGACCAACGTGCGCAGCATCTCCAGCATCAGCCTTCTGTCGACAGCGGGGGAACGTTTCGTGCGGGAAACGGATCAAGCGGGGGCGGGGCAACGCCGGTCAGCCTGCGCGTACGAACCGGATGAAGTCAACGAAACGCGCCGATCACTCCCTTTTCGCGTGAATACCCCGAACGAACGCGCAGTCCACCGCGATTCGTTGGAGCGGCTGCCCTACCGTCGGGAGCGGTTCGTCCGGGGCGCGAGGTCCGGGGCGCCGAACACGCGCCGGCGCAAGCGCCTGCCGCATGCGCCCGGTGCGCCCGGTGCGCCCGGCCCAAGTGCCGGGGCAGCGCCGACAAGGCAGAAAGGCGGAGATGGACCTCCAGCAGACCGCGGACCCGCGACAGGCGCCGGACCAGGCCCCGCAACCAGCACCGCAGCAGCCCGCGGGCCTGCCCCGCTCCGCAGCCGGACACCGACAAGCCGACCCCCAACACGCCGACCCCGTACCCTTCTTCACCCAGGCCGCCTCCTTCACCTCCCTCTGGCCGCGCATCGAGCAGCACCTCGGCGAAGTGCTCGCCGACGGCAAGTTCTCCCACGGCGCCAAGGTCGGAGAGCTGGAGCGCGCCCTCGCCGAGTACACCGGCGCCCGGCACGTCATCGGCGTCAACAGCGGTACGGACGCGCTGGTCCTGCTGCTGCGTGCGGCCGGACTGCGGCCCGGGGACGAGGTCGTCGTCCCCGCGTTCAGCTTCGTCGCCACCGCCTCGTCGGTGGTCCTGGCCGGCGGGCGGCCGGTGTTCGCGGACGTCGACCCGGTGACGTACGCCCTGTGCCCGGAGTCGGTGGAGCGCGTGCTCACCCCGCGCTGCCGCTTCCTGATGCCGGTGCACCTGTTCTGCCAGCTGGCGGACATGACCCGGCTCGGCGAACTGGCCGGGCGGCACGGGCTCACCGTCGTCGAGGACAGCGCGGAGGCGATCGGGATGCGCCTGGGCGGAGTCCACGCCGGACTGCTCGGCGCCGGCGGGGTGCTGTCGTTCTTCCCGACGAAGACGCTCGGCGCGATCGGCGACGCCGGGGCGGTGCTCACGGACGACGACGGGATCGCGGAGACGGCGGGCGCCCTGCGCCACCACGGCAGGTTCGGGCGCACCCTCGGGGACTTCACCACGATCAACACCGGCAGCACACTGCCGGGGTGCAACAGCAAGATGGACGACATCCAGGCGGCCGTGCTGCTGGCGAAGCTCACCCGCCTGGACGCGGACATCGCCCGCCGCGCCGAATTGGCCGCGGCGTACGACCGGCGGCTGGCGGGGACGCCGGGAGTGCTGCGGCTGCCGACGGCGGTGGACCGCGGGGAGCGGGCCGAGCCGGTCTTCTACGTCTACGTCGCCGAGTTCGAGCGGCGCGACGAACTCGCCCGCCACCTCGCCGACTTCGGCGTGCAGACCGAGACGTACTACCCGAGCCCCCTGCACCTCCAGCCCTGCTTCGCCGAACTCGGCCACCACCCGGGCGACTTCCCGGCGGCCGAGGCCGCCTGCACGCGCACCCTCGCGCTGCCCCTCTACCCCGACCTGCCGCCCGACGCCGTGGACCGGGTCTGCGACGTGATCCAGGACTTCTACGCCGGAGCCCGCCCGTGACGACGACCGCCACCACCCAGCCCCAGCCCCAGGCCCAGCCCGCGCACGGCACGCGCCTCCCCTTCTTCCCGCCGGACCAGTTCGGCGCCGACAGCGCCCACCTGCTGCGCCTGGTGCGGGAGACCGGCACCGGAGCGGCCCAGAAGTTCATCCTCGGCGAGCAGACGGCCCGCTTCGAGCACGTGCTGCGCGAGCGGCTCGGCGCCGCGGACGTGGTCGCCTGCGGCAGCGGCACCAGCGCGCTGACCCTGGTGCTGGCGGCCATGGGGATCGGCGCGGGGGACGAGGTGGTCGTCCCCGCGTTCGGCTGCGCGCCGCTGGCCAGTTCGGTCGTGGCGCTCGGCGCGGCGCCGGTCTTCGCGGACATCGACCCCTGGACGATGGTGGTGGACCCCGACGACGTGGAGCGCCGGATCACCCCGCGCACCAAAGCGCTGATGCCCGCGCACATGTTCTCGGTGATGGCCGACATGCCGCGGTTCGCCGCGCTCGCCCGGGACCGCGGGCTGCGGCTGGTGGAGGACTCGGCCGTCGCCCAGGGCGGTGTGCTGCGCGGGGTGCCGGCCGGGCTGTCGGGCGAGGCGGGCGTCTACTCCTTCGTGCAGGTGAAGACCTTCGGCACGGCCGGCGAGGGCGGGGCGGTGGTCACCCGTGACCCCGAACTCGGCCGCACGGTGAGGATGTTGCGCAACCACGGGCAGGACGGCGTGCACCGCTTCGTGCACCACCGGATCGGCTGGAACAGCCGCTTCGACGAGGTGCTGGCGGCCTTCCAGCTGCACCGGCTGCCGGGGCTGGCCGACCGCCTCGAACGCCGCGCGCGCATCGCCGCCCGCTACACCGAGCGCTTCGCCGACCTCGCCGTGCGCGGTGTGCTCGCCCCGCCGCCCGGCCGCGACGGACGCTGCTTCTACGTCTACACGCTCCAGGCCGACCGGCGCGACGCGCTGCGGGCGCACCTGGCCGAGCGCGGCATCGGCAGCCACGTCTACTACCCGCTGCCGCTGCCCCACCAGCCGGCCTTCTCCCGGTACGCGGCGCCCGGCGACTCCTGGCCGGCCGCCCTACGGGCCGGGGAGCGCATCCTGTCCCTGCCGATCTACCCGCAACTCACCGACGACCAGGTGGAGTACATCGCCGACGCGGTACGGGAGTTCGCCGTCGGCACCTGAGCGCCCGCCCCCGCATCAGAACCGCGCCGCCCGACCGACCCGACCGTACCGCCCGACCCGATCCGTCCGGTCCGACCCGTACCCCCTGCTCGACCCGCATCGCCGCTCAGAGTCGTACGACGCCCTCTCCGCTCGCCCGGCCGGTCGTGTCGAAGAGCAGCCGCGCCCCCTTCGCCAACGCCCGGACGTCGTAAGCGGAGTGCGCCTGGAGCAGCACGACCAGGTCGGCGTCGGCCGCGGCGGCGTACGGGTCGGCCTGGCGCCGCAGCCGTACGCCGTGCAGCGGCAGGTCCGCCACGTGCGGGTCGTGCCAGCCGACCTCGGCGCCCAAGTCCGCCAGCCCGCGCGCCACGTGGAGGGCGGGCGACTCGCGTACGTCCTCGGTGTCCGGCTTGTACGACACGCCCAGCAGCGTGATCCGGGCGCCCGGCAGCGCCACCCCGTGCTCCGCCAGCAGGCGCGCCGCGCGCCCCACCACGTGGTCCGGCATGACGCGGTTGGTGTGCAGCGCGGCGCGGACGAGCGGGAAGGCGTCGGCGGGCGCGCCGTGCAGGAGGTAAACCGGGTCGACCGGGATGCAGTGCCCGCCCACGCCCGGACCGGGCCGGAAGGACTGGAAGCCGAACGGTTTCGTCCCGGCGCACGCGACGACGTCCCAGATGTCCGCGCCGACCTGGTGGCAGTACCGGGCGAACTCGTTGACCAGGGCGATGTTGACGCTGCGGTAGGTGTTCTCCAGCAGCTTGGCCAACTCCGCCTCGCGGGTGCCGCGCGCGACCACCACGTGGTCCACGAACTGCTCGTACAGCGCCGCGCATTGCTTCGCGCACACCCGCGTGAGCCCTGAGACCACCTTGGGCGTGTTGGCGATGCCGTAGAGCGTGTTGCCCGGGTCGACCCGCTCGGGGGAGTAGGCGAGGTGGAAGTCCACCCCGGCGGCCAGCCCCGAGGTCTCCAGCAGCGGTGCGGCCAACTCCTCGGTGGTGCCCGGGAAGGAGGTCGACTCGACGACGACCAGCGTGCCGGCGCGCAGGTGCCCGGCGACGGTGCGGCACGCGGCCCGCAGCGGGCCGAGGTCGGGCCGGCCGTCCGCGGCGAGCCCGGTGGGCACGCAGATCGCCACGGCCTTTGCCCGCGCGACCAGTTCGGGGTCGGTGCCGGCGGTGAATCCGGCGTCGAGCATCCCGGCCACGTCCGCGTCGCTGACGTCCCGGACGGTGGAGCGTCCGGCGCGCAGTGCGGCGACGGTGGAGGGCTCGATGTCGAGGCCGGCCACGGCTAGCCCGGCGCCGGTCGCGGCGCGGGCCAGCGGCAGCCCCACGTAGCCCAGGCCGACCACCAGCAGATCGAAAGGCATCAGACCGAAACTCCCCTGGGGCGGCACGTGTTGCGAAAAGCGGCCGGCCCCGAACGCCCGGGGCCGCAGAAGCGATCCTGCCCATTGGCCCGGACCGCCCGCGGACGGCACGGCACCGCGGCGCTCAAGCGAGTGATTTCTTCACTCCAATGGCATGTGCCCCGTGTCCGGCACCGCGTGCCGGGGTTGGGTTCGCGGCACCGCCGGCAGCCCCAAGAACCCTGGTCCGAGCGGTGGTTCGGCAGCCCGGGCCGCCCTGCGACACCGTCGGGTGATGACCGGAATGGGGTTGATGCGAAGTATGTGGGGACATGGTGTACTTCGGTCCGAACCCGGGCAGTGGGCCCGGGCCGTTCGAGGAGAATCCATGACCCGTTTTGTCACGGCGAAGCGTGCGGCCGTCGCCGCCACCGCGACCGGCGCCGCGGCGATCGCTCTCGTGGCCGGCACCACCGGTTCCGCCACCGCCGCGCACCAGGAGGCCACCGCCCCGCCGTCGCTGACGCTCAACTTCAGCGCGAACAACGACGAGGCCAACGCCGCCAACGCCCTGGGCGCCGGCTTCGGCGGCAGCGCCACGGTCACGGACTCCGCCGGGAAGGCGGTCGGCACCGCCTACGACATGTGCGACAAGGACGGCATCAGCGCCAAGCAGGTCACGGCCTTCTGCCACGCCGACGTCGTCTTCGACAACGGCGACCAGGTCGCGCTGTCGGTGGTCTTCCCGATCCAGGACCCGGTCACCGCCACCTACCCGAAGTCCTTCGACGGCGTCGTCACCGGCGGCACCGGCGCCTACAAGGGCCTGACCGGCGCGGCCCACTTCACCAACACCGCGCTCGCGGTCTACACGGTGAGCTGGGACGTCTGACGGACCCGCACCACCATCCGGTGGGCCACTGCCCCGGCGGCGGCCCACCGCCCCCACCGCGCCGTACCGGAGAACCCATGCCTGCCGCGACCCGCAGCACCACCGCCACCGTCGAGGAGACGGCGGCGGCCACCGCCCCCGAAGGCGGCTACGCCTTCGACAACGACAGCCCCCACGCGACCGAGCAGCACCGCTGCCTGGCCGCCGCACACGACCGGATCACCACCGACGCGCTCGCGCGGACCGGGGTCGGCCCGGGCTGGGACTGCCTGGAAGCCGGCGCGGGCGGCGGCAGCGTGGCCCGGTGGCTGGCGCGGCGCACCGCACCGGGCGGCAGCGTGCTCGCCACGGACGTCAAGCCGGCGCACATCCCCGCCCAGGCGGGCCTCGAGGTGCGGCGCCACGACATCGTGCGCGACCCGCTGCCCGACGGCGCGTTCGACCTCGTGCACTCCCGGCTGGTCCTCACCCACCTGCCGGAACGCCGGGCCGTACTGCGCCGCCTGCTGCGCGCGCTGCGCCCCGGCGGCCACCTCCAACTGGAGGAGTTCGACATCGACTACGCGCCGGTGCTGCTCGCCCCCGACGAGCGCACCCGCGCCGGCTACGAGGCGTTCCGCGCCGCCAAGGGCCGCGCGCTGCGGGCAGCCGGCGCCGACCCGTCATGGGGGCGGACCTGCGCGGAGGACCTGCGCGCGGCCGGGTTCACCGCCATCGACCCGGTACCCCACCTCGTGCCCTGGCGCGCGGACTCGCCCGGGCTCCAACTCCAGCTCCACCACACCTACCACCTCCGCGCGCAGCTGCTGGAGCACGGGCTGACGGAGGAGGAACTGCTCGCGGCGCGCGACGCGATGCGGCATCCCGGCTTCCGGGCCGCGTCCTGCGTGCTGTACTGCGTGCAGGCGAGGCGGCCGGAGTGACCACGGGAGTGACGGCCGGGGCGCCGCCCGGACCCGCGGAGACGGCCGCGGCCGCCACGCGCGGCACTGTTCCGCCCGCTCCCGGCACGCCAACACCGCCCGCCCGTACGGCTGGTGGACGGCAGGAGCCGCCGGTCACGGCGCTGCGGCTCGCGGCGTCCCATCTGCGGGCGGCCGGCTGCCATGTCGAACCGGGGCCGCCCGGCAGCGGTACGGCGTTCACCGCCCGGGCCGGCGGGGCACGGGCGAGCTGCGTGCTGAGCTGGGCGGGACCGGTGGACCTGCCGCTGGCCGGCGAGGCCGACGTACAGGCCGCCTGCGGCCTGGCGCACGTCCACGGCCGCCGCTACGGCCGCCCCACCGCCCTCGGCGTCGCCTACGCGAGCTGCGTCGCCGGCCTGCTCGCCGCCACCGGAACACTGGCCGCCCTGGCCGCCGCAGCAGGCCGCGGCGGCAGCACACACCTGATCTGCAAGGGCACGGGTGCGCGCGCGGCGGTCACGGTCCGTACGTCGGTCGCCGAGGCGGCGCTGCTGTCCGTCGGCCAGTACCTCGCCGCCGCGACCGCCGGGGACGACGGCTGGACCGAGCCCGCCGGGCCGGGCGGACCGCCGTTCCAGGCCGCCGACGGCAGCCGCTTCGAGCTGGAGACCCTGGACCCGGGGGCGTGGCTGCGCTTCTGGACCGCGCTCGGCGTGGACCGCGCCGCCGCCGGGCACGGCTGGCACGCGTTCGGGCAGCGCTACGCCACCGCCGTGTGCCCGCTCCCACCCGCGCTGCTCGCGGCGACCGCCTGCCACGCGATGCCGTACCTGCGGCGCGTGGCCCGCGGGACGGGCGTGGACGTCACCGCCGTGGCCGTCGCGCCACGGCCCGCGCAGGCCGCCGACGAGCAGCCGTGGCAGCTGCGCACCCTCGGGGAAGTCGGCCCGGCGCCCGCGGAGTTGGGGCGCGGCGGGGCCGGACCGCTGGACGGGGTGAGCGTGGTCGAGGTGTGCCGCCGGGTCCAGGGCCCGCTGGCCGGCCACCTGCTGCGGCTGCTGGGCGCGCGCGTCGTCCGCGTCGAACCGCCGGGCGGCGACCCGATGCGCGGCATGCCGCCGCTCGCGGGCGACTGCTCGGCCCGCTTCGCCGCCCTCAACCACGGCAAGGACGTCCTGGAGGCCGACCTCGGTACGGCGGCCGGGCGCGCCGCGGTACGCGAACGCGTGGCGGCGGCCGACGTGTTCCTGCACAGCCTCGCCCCCGGGAAGGACCTGCGGGCGGGCCTCGACGCCCGGTCGCTGATCGCGCTGCGGCCCGGCCTGGTGCACGCCGCCGCGTCCGGCTGGGGCGGCGAACGCGGCCGGCGCCCGCCGACCGGCACCGACTTCCCGGTCCAGGCGTGGTCCGGGCTCGCCGCCCTCGTCACCCCGCCCGGTCTGCCCCCGGCACCCTCCCTGCTCACCCTCACCGACGTCCTGGGCGGCGTCGCCTGCGCGGAAGGCGCCGTCGCCGGGCTGCTCGCGGCTCGCCTGACCGGACGCGGGCGGGCCGTCACCACCTCACTGCTCTCGGCCGCCCGCCTGCTGTGCCGCCCGGAGTTCCGCACCGCCCCCGAGGAGGCAACCGTGCCCGCCTGCACCGACCTGGCCGCCCTCGCCGCCGACCCGCGCTTCGCGCCCGTCCTCGACCACGGCCCGTGCGTACGGCCGCGCGGCCCCTGGGAGTTCACCCGATGACGGCCCGCACGGCGACACCGCCGCAGACCGGACACCGCAGCTGGACGTCCCGTGCCGGGCTGCTCCTGCGGGACGCGGTGCCCGCGCGGACACGGCGGGAGTGGGTGGCGCGCGGCGACTGCCCGGACCGCGGTGTGTACGAGGCGTTCGCCGCGCAGGTACGGGCGCACGGCGGCCGGACGGCCGTACGGACCCCGGACACGGTGCTCGACTACCGCGAACTCGACGCGCGGGCACGGCAGATGGCGTCCGGGCTGCGGGCGCTGGGCACGGGGCCCGGCGACGTGGTGGGCATCCGGCTGGCGGGCGGCTGGCCCGCGCTGGCCGCCGACCTCGCCGTGGCGGCCGTCGGCGCGGTGGCGCTGCCCTGGCCGGCCGGGCAGGGCAGCCGGGAGAGCCACGCCCTGCTGGCCGGGTCGCGGGCCCGGCTGCTGATCGCCGACACGCCGGCGGACCTGCGGCACGGCCCGCTGCCGTACCTCGAACACCAGGTCGGGGTCGAGGAGTTGCTGCGCGAAGGGGGAGACGCCGACGGGTTCGTGCCGGCCGCGGTCGAGCCGGAGGACCCGGCGCGCATCCTGGTCTCCTCGGGCTCCGAAGCGGCCCCGAAGATGGCCGCCTACAGCCACAACGCACTGCTCGGCGGCCGCGGCACCTATGTGGACGCGGTCCTGCGCGACCCCGGCCCCGAATCCGACCCCGGTCCAGACTCCGAATCCGGCCCCGGCCCCCGTCCCGCGCCCGAAGACGACGGCACCCCTGCCCGCGGCGTCCCGGCCGCCCTCGTCCTCGCCCCGCTCGCCTCCTCCTACGGCTCCCTCGCCCTGGTCGCCCTCGCGCGCTGCGGAGCGACCCTCCACCTCCTGGACCGCTTCGACCCCGGCGCCGCCCTCCGCGCCGTCACCGAATGGCGCCCGACCCACCTGCTCGCGGTGCCCACGATGCTGGGCCGGATCGCAAGCCACCCGCCCGTGCCGGGGGAGGACCTGAGCTCGCTGCGGGCCGTCGTCTCCAGCGGCGCCCAGCTGACCTCCGCGGTGCTCGCCGCCGCGCTGGCCCGGCTCGGCCGCCCGGTCACCAATGTCTACGGCTCCAGCGACGGCGTGAACTGCCGCGCCACATGGACCGGCGCGGACCACGACGTGCGCCGCGTGGGCCGCCCCGACCCGCGCGTCACCGAACTGCGCGTCTGCGGCAGCGACGACACGCCGCTGCCGTACGGGCACCGCGGCGAGATCCAGGCCCGCGGCCCGATGAGCCCGCTGTGCTACGTCGGCGCGCCCGACCTGGACCGCCGCTACCGCACCGCGGACGGCTGGGTGCGCAGCGGCGACCTCGGCGTGATCGACCCGGACGGCACGCTGCGGGTCCTGGACCGGCTCCGGCAGACGGTGATCCGCGGCGGGTGGACCGTCAGCCCCGCCGAGGTGGAGGAGCAACTGCACGCGCACCCGTACGTCGCCGAGGCCGCGTGCGTGGCCGTGCCCGACCCGGACCTGGGCGAACGCCTGTGCGCGTGCCTGGTGCAGCGCCCGGGCACGGTGCCGCTCGACACGGCCGCGCTGGCCGCCTACCTGACCGTTGAGCGCGGCCTCGCCCGGCGCAAGGCGCCCGAACTCGTGCTGCACCTGGAGCAGTTGCCACTCGGCGCCACCGGAAAGGTCTGCCGCCGCACCCTGACGGCCGCGGCGCAGGCGGCGGTTGCCGCGTGCGCCGCCCTCGCCGAGCCGCCCGCCCGCGGCGGACCGGCCGCCGTACGCCCGTACCCGGCAGGCGCGTAGCGGCGCCCGAAAGCACTCGGCACCACCCGGCACCACCCGGCAGTACCCAGCAGCACTCAGCAGCACCGAAGTCGTACCGCACCGCAGGAGGACCACCCCGCCCATGGAACGCGCGCCCGTACTCGACACCGCGGCCCAGCCGACGGACCGAGCCGTCCCCCAACAGGCCGTCCCGGAAAGAGCCGTGCCGGCCGCCGCCGAAGCGTCGCCGATCACCCCCGGCAGCTGGCGCGCCTACGCCAAGCTGGCCAAGCTCGACATCCTCGACTACTACCTGAGCATCCCGCTCGCCGCCGCGATGTTCGTCCCGTACGGGACCGCGGCCTCCGCCGGGTCCGCCGGCCGGCTCGCGCTGGTGCTGCTCCTGTTCTTCCTGGGCGAACTCACCATGGTGGCCGGGATGGTGGCCTTCGACGACGTGACCGGCTACCGCGACGGCAGCGACGCGGCCAACTACGGTCCCGACGCCGCCGCCCGCCGCCTCGCGCGCAAGCCGCTGGTGGCCGGGACCCTCACCGAACGGCAGGCCCTGCGCTTCGGCACGGCGGCGGTCGCGCTGTGCGCGCTGTTCTGGGGCGGCGCGGTCCTCGCCGCGCCCGCGGCGCCGAAGTGGGCGGTGCTCGGCACGGCCGCCTGCGTGGCCTTCGGGTTCCAGTACTCCTGGTGGCTGAAGTTCAGCTACCGCGGCTTCCAGGAGCTGTTTCTCGCCGCGCTCGGCTGGGGCTATGTGCTGCCGCTGTTCGGGCTGCTGACCGGACGGGCCCCCGGGTTCGTGGTGGTGCAGGCGCTGCTCTTCGGGCTCGGCCCGGTGCTGTTCGGCGTCTACTCCAACATCAACGACCGGGCCGGGGACCGCGCGGTCGGCCGGCTCACCGTGGCCGCCGTCGCCTCCGCACGCGGCAACTCCGCCTTCATCGCGGCGGTTTCGCTGCTGGAGGCGCTGCTGATCGTGGTGCCCTCGTGCACCGGGACCGCACCGTGGTGGTTCGCGGTGCTCATGGCACCCGTGGTGGCGCTGCGGGCCCGGCAGTGGGTCCAGGGCAACCTGCGCGGCGACGTGCTGGCCGCCCGCACCGGCGGCATCCGGCTGCACCGCCTGGCCACCGCGCTGATGGCCGCGGCCGACCTGCTGCTGGCGGTGACCCGGCGGTGAAACCCCTCGACCCCGGCGTCGTCTTCGACGCCCTCGCCCGGCGCGGCTCACCGACCGTGGTCCACCTCAGCCGCCCGCTCGACCTGGCACCCGAGGCGGGCACCCGGCTGGACATCCCCGGCCTGGCCGACCTCGTCCGCGACACCGCGGCCCGGCTCGCGGCCGCCGGCGCCGGCCGCGGCGACCACGTCGCCGTCGTCAAGCGCAACCACTGGGACTGCGTGCTGCTCGCCTGCGCGGCGGCCCGGATCGGCGCGGTCCCCGCGCTGCTGTCCGACCACCTGGCACCCCTGGTCCTCGACACCCTCCTGGAGCGGCTGCGGCCCGCGGTCCTCGTCACGCAGGACCATGTGCTGCGCGGCGCGTCGGAGGCGGGCGTGGACCTCACCCGACACACGTCGGCCACCGTGACGCTGGACCAGCACGGCGCCGACTCCCGGCGCCCCGCCCCCGATCCCGCCGCCACCCGCCAGGTCCGCGCCTTCCACGACCTGCCCGTACGTCCCGACGCCGCCGTGCCGCAACAGCGCGCCGACGACGGCCCGTTGGCGGTCCTGCACACCTCGGGCACTACCGGCGTGCCCAAACTGGTGGTCCACTCGACCACTACGCTCATCCGCCGCCTCGCCGGATTCGAGGCGCGCCGCTGGCCGGTGGTCACCGCGCGCCGCGCCGACACCGTCGCGAGCGCCATCTCGTTCGTGCACGGCCGCGCGTTGGCGTGGACGGTCAGCACCCTGTGGCACCGGCCCCGCGCGGTCGTGATCGTCGCCGACTCCGACCCGGACACCGCGAGCCGCACCCTGGGCGCCCACCCGCCGACGATCCTGGAGGCGCTGCCGTCGACCTACGTGCGCTGGCAGCGCCTGGCGACCGGCCCGGACAACCCGTTCCGCGCCGTGCGCATGTACATCTCCACCTTCGACGCCATCCACCCGCCCACCGTGCGGGCCTTCCTCACCGCCACCGGTAGGGCCCGGCCGGTGTGGATGCAGGGCTGGGGGCAGACCGAGACCGGGCCGCTCACCTTCCGCTTCCTCACCCGCCGCGCGCTCGTCCGCCGCGCGGAGCGCCACCCCACCACCCGCAACCTCGGCCGCCCGGTGCCCGGTTGGGTCGGCCTGCGGGTGGTGGACCCGCAGACCCTCCGGCCCCTGCCGCGCGGGCAGGCCGGCCTGGTGCTGACCCGCACCAGGGCCCGCTGCCTCGGCTACCTCGGCGAGGGCGACCGCTGGCGGGAGAAGGCGCACGGCGACTGGTTCAACACCGGCGACCTCGCGGTACGCACCCGGGGCGGCGCGCTGCTGCTGCTCGACCGCGAGGTGGACATGATCCCCGGACTCAGCTGCGTGGAACTGGAGGACGTGCTGCACGACCGGCTGCCCGAGGTCGAGGAGGCCGTCGTGCTCGGCGCCGTGGACCGCGCGCCCCAGATCGTGCTGGTCGTCAACGCCCCCCTGGACGAGGAGCGTTGGCGACAGGCGGTACGCGACCTGCCCGCGCTCGGCACGCCGCTGGTGATCGAGTGGGACGACGTGCCGCGCACCGCCACCGGCAAGGTCCGCCGCCACGAACTGCGCGACCGCTACCTGGCCGGCGCCGCCGCCCACGGGTCGGGGAGGTGGACATGACCGACCTCGACGTCGCCGTCGTCGGCGCCGGCATCGGCGGCCTCACCACCGCCTACCGCTTCCAGCAGGCGGGCCGCTCCGCGACGGTCTTCGAGGCCGGCCCGCGCGTCGCCGGCCGCATGGCCAGCTCACGCGTGGACGGCTACCTCGTAGACGAGGGCGCGGAGACCATCGCCGCGAACGGCTACCAGGCCACTTGGCGGCTGATCCGCGAACTCGACGTCCCGGACGAGCACGTGGTGCCGGTCCGGGCCGGGTTCGCGCTGTGGCGCGGCGGCCGCGCCCACGCGCACCTCGGCCACCCGGCCGGGCTGCTCACCGGCGCGGGCATGTCCTGGACCGGCCGGCTGGCCTGGCTGCGCTTCACCGCGCAACTCGTCCGCAAGCGCGCCGAGTTCGACCCCGACCGGCCCGAACTCGCCCCGTCGGCGGGCACGACCGTCGCCGAGTACGCCGCCCGCCACCACCCCGACCTGCACGACTGCCTGCTCCAGCCGCTGTCCGGCCACTGCTTCGGCTGGCGCTCGGAGCGCTCCGCGGCCGCGCCCATGCTCGCCACCCTGCTCTCCGTCGGCGGCGCCGGCGCGAGTTGGACCACCTACACCACCGGCATGGACACCCTCCCGCGCGCGCTGGCCCGGCACGTCCCGGTCCGGCTGAACAGCCCTGCGGCCGCGGTCGAACCCGCCGGTCCGGACGGGGCCCGCCTCCAGCTGGCCGACGGGCAGACCCTCACCGCCCGGCAGATCGTGCTGGCGGTGCCCGCACCCGTCGCCCGGACCCTGTACGCGGACGCGCCGCCGGAGGAACGGGCCTTCCTGGAAGCGTGCACCTTCGCGCCGATGCTCAAGGCCGTCTGCCTGCTGGACCGGCCGCTGCCCAGCCCCACCCGCACCCCCAGCTACGCGCTGTCCGTGCCGGTCGGGGAGAGCCGGATCTGCTCCGGGCTGCTGCTGGACCACCTCAAAGCCGAGGGGCGGGTGCCGCCCGGCCGCGGCATGGTCAGCCTCTTCGGCTCGCCCTGGACCAGCCACGGCCTGCTGGACGCCGACGACCACGAGATCACCCGCACCCTGCTCACCGAGGCCGAGCGCTTCCTGCCCGGCCTCGGCGCCGCCACCGTCCGCACCCTGGTGCACCGCTTCCGCCACGGCCTGCCCGAGGCGACGCCCGCCGCGCTGCGGCTGCGCGCCGGCTTCGCCGCCCGGCCGCCCGGCCCGATCGACTACGCCGGGGACTGGACGCTGCTGCGCCCCAACAGCGAGGGCGCGGTCCGCTCGGCGGAACAGGCCGTGCACCGCGCCGCCGCGCGCACGGCCGCCCCCCTCGTCCGGACTCCGCGGTGATCGGGCACCACCCGGCCCACCGGGCCGGTCCGGATCGGCAAGCCCCACCCGTCAGTGACATCCCACCCACCGGAGGAACCCCCATGCGTCTGATCACCACCGCGGCCGCACTCGCCGCCGCCGCCGTCGTCGGCCTCGCGTCCGCGCCCGCCCAGGCGGCGAGCGGCCAGGTCGTCGTCTTCTCCACCGAGGTCCAGCCGCTCGACACCTACCAGGACCCGAGCGGCTGCCAGCAACTGCCGCCGCTGGCCCACGTGCTGGACAACCTCACCGACGCGCCCATCAAGGTCTACGCCGACCCCTTCTGCACCATCCCCGCCACCCTCCCCAGCTCCGGCATCGGCGTCCTCGCCCCCGGCTACGGCACCCACGTCTCCGGTGTCGGCAGCTTCTCCGCCTGACGAGCCCGCCCCTCCCGCCGGGCGCCCCTCGTCCGCGTACGACGGCGCGCCCGGCGGCCCGGCCCGGCACGGTCAACGGTCAGAAGGGGTGGACCGTGACGAAGAGGCTGCCGCGGGCGACCTCGAGGACATGGCCTTCGGGCAGGACCGACCACCGCGGCGGCTCCTGCGGCCAGCCCTCGGACGCGACGAGGACCTGGTCGTCGTCGACGCGGTAGCTGAGCGCGAAGTAGCCCGGTCCGCGGCGGCCGACCACCTCGGAGTGCGGGTCGTGCGCGGTGTAGGCGTACACCGCCTCGGGGGTGAGCAGCATGCAGTTCAGGCTGGCGAAGCGGGCGGCCCGGCCGCGGATGAGGGCCGCGGTCTCCGCGATCGCCTCGGGCGGCCGCACCCCGTCGTCGATGCGGCGGCGGACCGCCAGGTAGAAGCGCTCGCTGTCGGTGTCGCCCTCCGCCGCGCCCAGCGCGGGCGCGCCGATCACGTCGTCCAGGCAGCCGGGCGGGTGGAAGTCGCCGTTGTGGACGAACGCCATCCGCTCGTCGCCGAACGGGTGGGTGTTCCCGGCCGTGACCGGGAACTGGGGGCTGGCCATCCGCAGGTGCAGCAGGGCGGCGTCGCAGTCGCGGCCGGCCAGCACCGAACGGAACCGGGCGCTCTCGTCGGCGCGGACCGGCTCCTTGACCGACCCGACGGTGCCGTGCCCGGTGGGGAAGGCCGCGCCCCAGCCGTGGCTGTGCTCGCAGGCGAGTGCGAGGAAGGGGGCGAGGTCCGCGGCGAACAGGTCGCCGAGCGGCTGGGGCCGGCGGGCGACGACGCCCATCAGTCGACACATCTGCGGGTCCAACTCTCTTCGGGGAGGGCGTCGCCGGCCGGTCGTCCGGGCACGGCGAAGCCCGGCCGCGGGCAGCGCGGAACGAGGACGGGGTGCGGATCGGAAAGCGGCGCGGGTCGGATCGGATCGGCGGGGCCGATCGGAAGGCGGTGCGGGCCGGACCGGCGGGGCGGCGCCGCAGGAGCGGGCCGGGCGGTGCACGAGGGGAGGGCCGTGCCCGCCCGGCCGCTGCCCGGCCGGGCTCCGGTGCAAAGACGGGGAACCGCACCACCCGGCCGGGGACTTGGGGTCAGCCCGCCGTACCGGCAGGTGCTGAACCGGCAGGCGCTGAACCGTCGGGCGCCGCGCCGCGCCCGGCGGCGGGCCGTCGCCGCCGCCCGCGCCGCCGGGCGGGGCCCAGCCGCCGTTCCCACTGCCCGGCCGCGGTGGCGAGCAGCGAGTTCACGACGACGTACATCGCCGCGACCACCAGGTAGCTCTGGACGATGGTGTGGTCGTACTCGCCCAGGACCTTCGCGGAGTTGAGCAGTTCGAGGAAGCTGACGACGTAGCCCAGCGTGCTGTCCTTCAGCAGGCGGACCAGCTGGCCGATCAGCGAGGGCGCGGTGGCGCGGACGGCCTGGGGCAGCACCACCAGCCGCATCGCCGGCCAGTAGCCGAGCCCGAGCGCGTGGGCGGCCTCGGTCTGGCCGCGCGGCAGCGCCCGGACCCCGGCCCGGAAGATCTCGGCGAACACCGCGGCGTTGGTGATCACGATCGGCCACACCAGCTGCCAGAACAGCGGCAGGCGCACCCCGGCGCTGGGCAGGCCGAACAGGAAGGCGTAGATCAGCAGGAGCAGCGGCACCGCCCGCATCGTCTCGACGTAGAGCCCGGCCAGCCACTTCACGGGCCGGTTGCGGGCCAGCCGGCCCAGCGCGAGCAGGGCGCCGCAGGGCACCGCGATCGCCGCGCTGACCAGGGTGACCCTGACGGTCGCCCACAGCCCCTTGAGCAGGTAGCGGATCACGGCCTGCTGGGTGAAGAGGTTCCACTTCGCCGCGTCGAGCTGGCCGTGCCGGGCGAACTGCCGTACCGCCAGCCAGACCAGCGCGGCACACACCAGCAGCGACAGGGCGGTGGCGACGGCGATCCGGGCCCGGCCGCGCGGGCCGGGCGGGTCGAAGAGGACGCCGTCGTCCGCGTCGCTCCATGCCGCCAGCCGCTCGCGCAGCGACAGCCGGGGCCCGGCAGCCGGGTCCGGCCCGGGAGAGGCGGGCCCGGGGGAGGCGGATGCGCTCTGCTTCATCGCACCACCATCAGCTTCCGCTCGGTGAGGGCCGCCAGCCGTCCGATCAGCAGGGTGATCGCCACGTAGCACAGCGCGGCGGCGCCGAAGGTCACCAGCGGCTGCGCGTACTGCTGGTCGAGGAGTTCGGTCTGCCCGGTCAGCTCCTGGGTGACCCCGACGGCCGAGGCCAGCGAGGAGTTGAGGGTCACCGCGATGAGCAGCGACGCGAGCGGCTGGACCATCGACCGGAAGGACTGCGGCAGCACGACCAGCCGCAGCACCTGGAAGAAGGACAGGCCCAGCGCCCGTCCCGCCTCGATCTGGCCGGCCGGCACCGACCGCACACCCGACCTGACCGCCTCGCAGAAGAACGCGGCCCAGTACAGGCTCATCGCCGTGACCGCGGTCCAGAACAGCGAGTAGACCATGCCGATCTCGGGCAGCCCGAACACGAACAGCGTCAGCAGCACCAGTAGCGGCACGCTGCGCAGGACCGCGACATAGGCCCGGCCCAGCAGGCGCAGCGGGAGCACCGGGCTGATCCGGCAGCAGGCCAGCAGCAGCCCGAGCAGCCCCGCGAACAGGAAGGTGCTGCCGCTCAGTTCGAGGGAGACCAGCAGACCGCGGCCGAAGACGCCCAGGTGGGATGTGATGACGTCCATGGCGTCAGCTGACCGTCGGCGGGGTCGGGGCGTCGCCGGGGACCTGGGTGCCGACGGTGGCCTTCCAGACCTTCGCCCAGGTGCCGTCGGCCTCGACCTTCTTCAGCCAGTTGTTGACGAAGACCTTGAAGTCCGGCTGGTCGAGGGGGAGCCCGATGCCGTAGGGCTCCTGGCTGAAGGTGCTGGAGGACACCTTGACGTCGGAGTTGGTCGACGCGTTGCCGGCCAGGATGCCCTGGTCCAGGACGTAGGCGTCGGCACGGCCCTGCTGGAGGGCCTGGAGGCACTCGGTGTTGGTGTCGAAGAGCTGCACCTTGGCGGTGGGCGCGGCCTTCTTGACCGCTGCGGCGGCGGTGGAGCCGGACTCGGTGACCACCGTTTTGCCCGCGAGGTCGGCGGCCGACTCGATGCCGGAGGTGGACTTCTTCACCTCGATGGCCAGGCCGTCCTGGTAGTAGGGCCCGGCGAAGGCGACGGACTTCTCCCGCTCGGGCGTGATGGTGTAAGTGGCGAAGACCGTGTCCACCTGGTGGCTCTTGAGCAGTGCCTCGCGGGTGGCGGAGGTGACGTTCACCAGCTTCGTGGACGGCTTGCCGATGATGTACTTCGCGAGCAGTTCGGACATGGCCGCGTCGAAGCCGTCCACCTTGCCGGTGGTGGGGTCGAGCAGGGAGAAGAGCGCCGCGGTCTGGGTGCCGCCGACGACCAGGGTGCCCTTGGCCTTGATCTTCGCCGCGGTGGAGCCGCTGGGCAGCAGTGACGCGTCGGCGGGTTGTTCGGCCGCGATCAGGGCGTCGACCGTCTTGCTCGCCGAGGCGGCGGCCGAGCCGCCCTTCGCGCCGGGCGCGCCGGGCACCGCCGAGGAGCTGCCGGAGCTGCTGGAGCAGCCGCTCACGACGAGCGCGGTCGCGGCGATCAGGCCGGTGGCGAGGCCGCTGCCCGTGCGGGCGCGGCGGAACGCCGTTCGGTGGACATTCATGGCTCTCCTGAAGGACGGAAACCGGAAAAGGACGCCGGTAAAGCCCCGAAAAGGGGCGCGCGGAAAGTCCGTTTCGACGGTTCGGGGGCGGAAGTGTTCGGTGGTCGGAATATTCTGCGGGCGGAGTATTAGGGCGGCGCGGAATGCGGAGCCGGGGCGGCCGGGGGTGACTTGGGGGTGGCTTGTGGACGGCTGGGGGCGGCGGCTATACGTGGTGCAGCACCTTCGCGAGGAAGTCGGCGGCGCGTTCGTGGCGGGGGGAGGTGAAGAACTCGGCGGGCGGCGAGACCTCCAGAATCCGGCCACCGTCCATGAACACCACGCGGTCGGCGGCCTTGCGGGCGAAGCCCATCTCGTGGGTGACCACGATCATCGTCATGCCCTCGGCGGCCAGCTCGACCAGGACCTCCAGCACCTCCTGGATCATCTCCGGGTCGAGCGCGGACGTCGGCTCGTCGAAGAGCAGCACCTTCGGGTCCATCGCCAGCGCCCGGGCGATCGCGACGCGCTGCTGCTGGCCGCCGGAGAGTTCGGCGGGGTAGGCGTCCGCCTTGTCGGCCAGCCCGACCCGCGCCAGCAGCTGCCGGCCCGCGCGCTCCGCGTCGGCCCGCGCCCGCCTGCGCACCTTGACCGGCGCCAGCACCACGTTCTGCAGCGCCGTCAGGTGGGCGAAGAGGTTGAAGGACTGGAAGACCATCCCCGCGTCCGCGCGCAGCTCCGCCAGCCGCCGCCCCTCGGCCGGCAGCGGCACGCCGTCGATGGCGATGGTGCCCGACGTGATCGTCTCCAGCCGGTTGACGCAGCGGCAGAGCGTCGATTTCCCGGACCCGGAAGGGCCGATCACCACGACGACTTCACCGGCCGCGACATCCAGGTCGATATCGTGCAGTACCTGGGTGCGGCCGAAGTGCTTGTTGACTCCGGCGATCCTCACCAGCGGTTCGGCGGACGCGCTCACGGGGAACTCCTGGGGGCCGGGAAGCGGGCCCGAAACGACGGTTCCGGGGCTCCGCGGGTTCGCGGCCTCTATTGCAGCGGACGCCGGCCGCCGGGTCCAACGAGAGTTTTTTCACCTCTCCATCAATGACGCTTATCCTTTGCGGATGTTGGACGTACGCCAGTTGGAGGTGCTGGCCGAGATCGCGCGCACGGGCTCCTACACCGCCGCCGCCTCCTCCCTCGGCTTCACCCAGCCCGCGGTCAGTTACCAGATGCGGCGGCTGCAACAGTCCGTCGGCACACCGCTGTTCACCCGCGTCGGGCGCGGGCTGCAACTGACGCCGACCGGGGAGAGCCTGGTCCGGCACGCCGACACGATCTTCTCGGTGCTGCGCGCCGCCGACCAGGACATCGCCTCCCTGGTGGCCAGGGGCGGCGGGCTGGTGCGCATGGTCGCCTTCCAGAGCAGCTGTCTGACGCTGCTGCCGCAGGTGATCACCTCGCTGGCGGCCGGCCACCCCGACGTGCGGGTCACCGTCACCCAGGCCGAACCCGTCGAGGCCCGCCGCCTCATCCGTACCGGCGAGGCCGACCTCGGCCTGCTGTGCAACTGGGAGAACGAGGACACCCCCGAGGGCGAATCGGCCATGCTGCGCGTCCCGTTGATGACCGACCGGCGCTGCGTGGTGATGCGCGAGGACCACCCGCTCGCCGACCGCCCGGCGATCGGCCTGGACGAACTGGCCGACCAGCGTTGGGTGATGGAGAGCCACCGGGACCGGTTCGCCGCGGCCTGCACCAGTGCGGGGTTCCAGCCGCAGATCAGCGCGACCGTCGACGACGCGCACGCCATCCAGGCGCTGGTGGCTGCCGGGCTGGGCATCACCCTGATGGGCGAGATGGCGCTGCGCGGTCCGGTCGTCCCGTCGCTCGTCCACCGCCCGCTGCGGGACTGGCCGTTGCGCCGCACGTACGCGCTGCTGTGGCCGGACATGGCGGACGTGGCGGCGGTCGCGACCGTCCTGCGGGCGATCCGCGCGGCCGCCCGGACGCACTGACACCGCCCGCACGCGACATCCCGGGGGGAGCCCGGGGGCGTTCCGGGCGGCGCGGTCAGACGGCGGCGCGGGGCGCGGTGAGTGCCAGCAGCCGCAGCTTGTCGTGGCTCTCGCTGCCGGGCTCGGCGGTGTAGACGAGCAGCCGGTGCGACTGGTCCGGGTCCAGCAGCGTCTGGCAGTTCAGCTCCAGCGTGCCGACCTCGGGGTGGACGAAGCGCTTCACGTGGTGCAGGCGGACCCCGACCTCGTGCCGCTCCCACAGCTCGCGGAACTCCGCGCTGCGCGCCCGGAGCAGCTCGGCGTACCGGTCCGCGCGGGACCCCGGGCCGCGCAGTGCGGCGATCTCGCGCAGCCCGGACGCGAACGCCCGGGAGAGCAGCGCGTGGTCCTCGGGTACGTACATCGCGCGGGTGCCCGGGTCGGTGAACCACCGGAAGCCGAAGCTGCGCTCCGGGCCGGAGTAGCGGGTCGAGTCGCCGGTGAGGGCGACGCCCAGCGGACTCTG
The DNA here is from genome assembly GCF_057708105.1 of Actinacidiphila sp. bgisy144. Lineage (NCBI taxonomy): Bacteria > Bacillati > Actinomycetota > Actinomycetes > Kitasatosporales > Streptomycetaceae > Actinacidiphila > Actinacidiphila sp. bgisy144. The sequence goes on from NZ_JBYIRM010000008.1 coordinate 245,946, forward strand.
CCGCAGGGTCTCCCCGAGCTCGGTGACGATCTCCGCGGGGGTGTCGTCCAGGCGGTCCAGGACCCGCAGCAGGCCGGGGCCGACGTGCCCGCCCGCCGCGCCGCGGACCGGCGGGGCGTGGCCGGCGAGGCGGAAGAGGTGGTCGCGTTCGGCCGGCGACAGGTGCAGGCCCTGGGCGATCGAGGCGGCCATCTGCTCCGACGGCTGGGGGCCGCACTCCCGCTCCAGCCGGGAGTAGTAGTCGGCCGACATGTGGCAGAGCGCGGCGACCTCCTCGCGGCGCAGTCCGCGGGTCCGGCGGCGCTGCCCGCGCGGCAGGCCCACGTCCTCGGGTTGCAGCAGCTCCCGGCGGCGGCGCAGGAAGGCGGCCAGCCCGCTCCGGTCGATCTCCACGGCTCTCCTCCCACCCGCCGGACCCGCCGGCCGGGCCCACCCGGCGGCCCGCGTCCCGCGCGGCTCCCTCCTTTCTAACGCCCCCGGCCGCCCCCATCCACTGATCGCCGATCCCCCCTTCGCGGACCCGCCCGGCGGCCCCCGCCCCGCGGAACATCGGATCGGCAGTCCCTGAAAGGCGCCGCCGATCGTTGCCACAGTGGGCAGCAGAGGACGCCACCAGGGAGAGACCACATGCCGCGCAGGACCATCGACATCACCGTTCCCGACCAGACCGGAAAGCTCGCCGTCGTCACCGGCGCCAGCGACGGCATCGGACTGGGCATCGCCACCCGCCTCGCCGCCGCCGGCGCGGAGGTCGTCCTGCCGGTCCGCAACCCGCGCAAGGGCGAGGCGGCGCTCGCCGAGATCCGCCGGCAGGTCCCCGCCGCGCAGGTCTCGCTGCGCACCCTCGACCTGTCCTCGCTCGCCTCCGTCGCCGCGCTCGGCGCGGCCCTGCGCGAGGAGGGCCGGCCCGTTCACCTCCTGGTCAACAACGCCGGCGTCATGACCCCGCCGGAGCGGCAGACCACCGCCGACGGCCACGAGCTGCAGTTCGGCACCAACCACCTGGGCCACTTCGCCCTGACCGCCCACCTGCTGCCCCTGCTGCGCGCCGGGCACGCCCGGGTGACCTCGCAGGTCAGCGTGGCCGCGAACCGGCATGCCGTGCACTGGGACGACCCGGACTGGGAGCGGTCCTACGACGGCATGCGCGCCTACAGCCACTCGAAGATCGCCCTCGGCCTCTTCGGACTCGAACTCCAGCGGCGCAGCGACGCCGGCGGCTGGGGCGTCAGCAGCAACCTCTCCCACCCCGGCGTCGCCCCCACCAGCCTCCTCGCGGCCCGCCCCGAGGTCGGCCGCGCCAAGGACACCCTGGGCGTACGCGTCATCCGCGCCCTGTCCGCGCGCGGCATCGTCGTCGGCACCGTCGAGACCGCCCAGCTCCCCGCGCTGTACGCGGCGACCTCCCCCGACGCGAAGCCCGGCGGCTTCTACGGCCCGGCCGGCCCCGGCCAGCTCGGCGGCCGCCCCGCCGAGCACCCGCCCTACTCCCGGCTGCGCGGCACCGCCGACGCGCAGCGCCTGTGGCAGCTGTCCGAGGACCTCACCGGGGTCCGCTTCGAGGACTGACCGGCCGGGCCGGGCCGCCCGCGCTACACCGCGGGGTCCAGCCGCCGCCCGGCGGAGTCCCACACGCGGCGCAGCGGGTCCGCGATGTCGACGGTCAGCTCGCCGATCCGCTCGATGGCCAGCGTCACGCGGTCGCCGTGCTGCACCGGGCCCATGCCGATGTGGTGCGTGCCGGTGGCGATGACGTCGCCGGGGGCGAGGCCGGAGACCGAGGACGCCACCTCGATGAGCCGGTCGATCCGGTTGGCCATCTGCCCGGTCGAGTAGCGCTGCCGCACCTCGCCGTTCACCGACAGCTCGACCACCAGGTCGTGCGGGTCTGGGACGGCGTCGGCGGTGACCAGGAAGGGGCCCATCGGGCCGAAGCCGCCCAGCGACTTCTTGACGTAGTAGGTCTGCCCGACATCGCGCGCCGACAGGTCGAGGAACCCGGTGTAGCCGAAGACGTGGCCCATCGCGTCGGCGGCGCCGATGTCACGGCCGCCCCGGCCGATGACGACCGCCAGTTCCGGTTCGTGGTGGAAGACCCGCGCCTCGATCGGCGGCAGCGTCACCGTCGTACCGGTCCCGGTGATCGACAGCGGCGACTTCAGGAAGAAGTCCGCCGCCACGCCCTGCCGGTCGTCGGCGTAATTCTTCACCGCGCACAGCAGCTGCTGCGGGGACGGGACCGGCGCCTCGAGTACGACCTCGGCCAGCGCGGGCGAGGCGTCCCCGGGCAGCGCGGCCAGCCGGTCGCGCACCTCGTCGTAGCTCTCGATCAGTGCGGCCAGGCGGTCCTGCGGCCGGGTCGTGCCCGGCACCAGCGACTCGGGCACCTCGGCCACCCGGCCGCCGCCCACGACGCCGAGCCGGCCGCCGTCGAAGAAGCAGAGAATCAAGGGAACTCCTCAAATGGTGTGCGAACTCGGTCCCACCGGCCGGGTACCGCCGGTGTCGCGCCGGGCATCCTCGTCGTCCGGAACGGAGGAGGTCAGCCGGGTCCGCAGATGGTGCCCGGTCAGCCGCTCCCGCTCGTAGTGGTCGAGGAGCAGCTCGTGCCCGAAGTCGTTCCGGTAGTCCCGCCACATCGAGTGGATGTGGTTGCCGTTGTCGATGGCGTTGTCGAACTCGAAGAGCAGGCGCCGGCTCTGAATCCGGTAGTAGTGCGACGTCCCCTGCCGGTCCCCGCCCGCCCAGCAGAAGAAGATGTTGTCCGCGCCCTCGTCCCGCAGCCGCTCCAGCTGCCGTTCGGCGACGGCCGCCGGCATGCGGTGCAGGTGGTTCGCCGCCAGCGACCAGAACACCTCGGCCTGTTCCGGCGCCAGGTCGCTGACCGCGATGCCGCGCGGGGTGTCCTTCTCGAACTTCAGCGCCTCCCGGTCCTCGTCGGTGATCACGTACGAGGGGATGCCGAGGTCCCAGTAGTCGGGATACTCCACCTTGCCGATGAGCGGCACCTGCCGGGTGACGAAGTCCGCCGGCGCGACATGGTGGATGACCGCCGTGGACCGCTGCCGCGGCGACAGGGCGTGCAGCAGGTCGAAGCCGAGCCGGTCGTCGTCGTGGAGCGGGGCGATGACGCCGGCGGACGCCGGCTGGCTGCCCATGTTGCAGGGGGTGACGGACAGGAAGCGCTCGTCGACGATGGTGTAGTTCAGCGACAGATGGTGGCCGACCACCCGCCAGCCCCAGGTGTCCTCGTGGCTGGGGCGGCCGAAGAACGAGAAGAAGTACAGGTCCGGGTTGCGCATGTCCGCGGCCGCGACCCCGAACCGGTGCGCCCCCACCTCGCGCAGCACGTTCTCCATCGCCATGACGGACAACGCCATCGAGTAGCCGCGCGTGCTCAGCCCGGCGCTCAACAAGGAGTGCGCCAGGGCCCGTTGATGGCGGTCCAGCACCGCCAGCGGCACCCCGGTCCGGTCCGGCTTCGGCACGAAGTCCCAGTCCTTGCGGTGCGGGCTGTCCAACGGGAACCACGCCTGCGCGCGCTGCTCCGGACTCAGGCAGTTCAGCAGCGCGGTGGTGTTCACCAGCATCCGGCGGATCACCTCGGGCGCCTCGTACACCTCAGACATCTCCGCTCCCCACCCCTGCTTCGGTCGCGCCTCGCGCCTCTTCAGACGAGACCGACATAACTTCCGCCGTCGACGTGGAGGTTGTTGCCGGAGATGTAGCCGGCCTGGTCCGCGCAGAAGAACACGCAGGCCGCGGCGATCTCCGCGGGTGCGCCGAGCCGTCCCGCCGCGACCGACTCCGCCTGCCGCCGCCGCGCCTGCTCGAAGCTGATCCCCTCCCGCTCGGCCGTGCGGTGCGCCAGCTCCTGCTGCCGCCCGGAGTCGATGCGCTCGGGGAGGATGTTGTTGACCGTCACGTTGTACCGGGCGACCTCCTTCGAGACGGCCTTCATCACCGCGGTCAGCCCGGCCCGCGCCCCGCTGGACGCCACCATCGTCGGGCTGGGCCGGGTCACCACCGCCGACGTGACGTTGACGATCCGGCCGAAGCGCCGTGCGACCATCCCGTCGACCACCGCGCGCAGCAGGTGGATCGGCGCGGAGAAGTGCAGGTCCAGGGCTTCCGCGAGATCGGCCTCGGCCAGCTCGGCGAGGCGCCCGGGCCGCGGCCCGCGGTTGTTCGTGACGAGGATGTCGGGCTCCGGGCACGCCGCCAGCAGCGCGGCCCGCCCCTGAGCGGTCGTCAGGTCGCCCGCCACGCCGTGCACCGGGAGGGCGGCCGCGTCGCCGACCTCCCGCACCGCCCGCGCGAGTGCCTCCTCGTCGCGCCCGTTCAGCCACACCTCCGCGCCCTCGGCCGCGAGCGCCGCCGCGCACGCCCGTCCGATGCCGCGGCTCGACGCGCAGACCACGGCCCTGCGCCCCTTGATTCCCAGGTCCATGGTCAGTCCTCCACCGTCGGGGCCAGCAGCGCGGACAGCTCCGCGTCGACGGCCGCGAGCGCGTCCCGGTACGGGGCGAGGGTCCGCTTGGCGTCGATGAGCGCTCCGGTGTCGTCGACGTCGTCGGCGGACGTACGGATCAGCACGTCCCCAGCGACGACGTTCATGTGCAGGCCCGTGAGCACCGTCCGCATCTGCTCCGCGGCCCGGGAGCCACCGCGGGTGCCGTAGCTGACGATCGCGGCCGGTTTGCCCCGCCACTCCTCGTACAGGAAGTCCAGCGCGTTCTTCAGCACCGCCGGATACCCCCAGTTGTACTGCGGGAAGACCAGGACGAAGCCGTCGAAGGAGCGGACGACGGCGCTCCAGGCGCGGGTGTGCGCGTGCGCGTAGCCGCCGAGCGCGGGCTTGCGGGGCTCGTCGAGGAACGGCAGGCCGATGGCGGCGAGGTCGACCAGTTCGTAGGTCAGGGCGCCGGCCGCGCCGAGGTGGCCGGCGGCCACCTCGGCGAGGTCCGCGCAGATCCGCGTCGGCCGGGTGCTGCCGACGATCACGCCCACCCGTCCGCGGGGGTGTCGCGGCGGTGGGGCCGTACCGGGTCCGTCCGCGGGCGGACGGGCTTCGTGCACCATGGTGTCGTTTCTCCTGTGGGGATGGGGCCGGGGTCCTGGACGGAGCGCCTCGGCGTGAGCGTGGGTGTGAGCGCGGGCCCGGACGCGGGCTCGGGCCCGGACGTGGACGCGGGCTCGGACGCGGGCCTCAGCCGAGGTACGCGTTCGTCCAGTCGTCGCCCTCGGTCACCTTCATGTCCGGCTTGATGACGTCGATCTGCGAGGTGAACTTCACGGCGGTGGCCCACTGCGCCGCCGTCATCCGGCCGTCCGCCGGCCAGTCGATCTCCGAGATCGACTCCTTGAGGACGTCGCGCGGGATGCCGGGGCTCTCGGCCGCCGCGATGTCGGTCAGCGCGGTGGAGCCCTCGTTGTCGTGGATGTACTTCACCGCCTCCTGCATCGCCTGCGCGAACTGCTTGACGGTGTCGGGGTGCTTCTCGGCGTAGCTGCGCGTGGTGACCGTGATGTTGCCCGGGCCCATGTTCTGCGGCGCCCAGGCGGGCACGTTGGCGGAGCTCGCGACCACGATGCCGGTGCCCGCCGCCTGCGCCTGGAGCGGCGTCGGCTCCGACGTGCAGAACCAGTCGATCCGGTTCGTCTTCAGCGCGGTCTCGTAGATCGTCGGGCTCGACAGCGACGCGACCTTCATCCGGCCGGTGTCGACGCCGTGCTCGTGCAGGAAGAGGTTCACCTCGGCCGTGGTCGACTCCGACGACGAGCCGCCGGTCGAGCCGACCAGCGCCTTGGCGACCGCGGCCGGCGAGGAGTCCTTGGTGAGGTGGTGCGCTTTCGCGAAGTGCGTGCTGATGACCAGGCCCAGCGGGACCCCGACCGAGGTCTGCGCCACGGTCAGCTCGCCGGTGCCCTTGTCCACGGCGTCCAGGAAGTTCTTCGCGCTGCCGGCGAGGAACTGCACCGAGCCCGACGTGAGCGCGCTGCTGGTGACGGTCGGCGTCAGCACCTCCAGCTTGACCTTGATGCCGTGTGCGGCGAAGTAGTTCTTCTTCTGCGCCACCCACACCGGCAGGATGTTGACGTTGGCCCCCGAGACACCGATGGTCACCGAGCTGGTGCCCGACCCCGGTGCCGACGAGGAGTTCCCGCAGCCGGCGGCGACCAGGCCGACGGCCAGTACGGCCGCCGACACGGCTCCCCGGCGGCCCGGTCGGTGGTGCCGCGTTGCTCTTCGCATCGACAATGCCCTCTCCTTCGCCCTTGCCCCGTACGACGCCCGGACGTCCCGCCGCCCTGGTGTCCCCAAGCCAACGCCCGAGCCCCGTACGGTGCATAGCCGCCGGACAGAGCGGCTGGTGAGAGCCGTCATAAGCGCCGGGAATGGCCTGCCGGCGGGATGTCTTGCCATCGGCCGGGGCCTCGGCGCATACTCGTCCGGCCGTGCGCGCGGGCGAGCCGAAGTCCGTGCCCGCCGCCGGGCCGTGGCTCCGCCTGCCACCGCTACCGCCGCCGCCCCGCGGCCGCGCTGACGTCCATGCCGGCGGGCCGCGGCCCGTACACCTGTGATGCCATAGGCGCATGGAGATGCGAGCAATGCGCGCGTTCGTCGCGGTCGTCGAGGAGCAGGGCCTGTCCGCGGCCGCGCGGCGGCTGCACATCAGCCAGCCCGCCGTGTCCCAGACCATCGGCGCGCTGGAGCGGGAGTTCGGGGTGCAGCTGCTGATCCGCAGCTCCACCGGTGTCCAGGCCACCGAGTCCGGCCTCACCCTGCTCGCCGAGGCCCGCGCCATCCTGGCCCGCTACGACCAGGCGCTGGCGACCATGGACGCGCGCGCCGCGGCCGCGGCCACCCTGCGGATCGGCATCCCCGTGGAGCTGCCGCCGGACCTGCTGTCGAAGGCGCTGCTCGACCTCGCGGTGGCGTACCCCAGTACCCGGGTCCAGGCCCGGCACCTGTCGACCGCCGACCAGCTGACGGCGCTGCACGCGAACGACCTCGACCTCGGCCTGCTGCGGATGCGCCCCGCCGGCCAGGAGTTCGACGCGATGCTCGTCGCGCAGGAGCCGCTGGGCGTGGTGCTGGTGGCGGAGCACGCCACGGGGCTGGCCGGGCCCGACGGCATCCGCCTGGACGCCCTGATCGGACTGGACTGGCTTGGCTTCCCCCGCGCGGGCAGCCCCGCCTGGCACGACGAGGTCACCGCCATCCTGCGCAGCCACGGCGTCGACCCCGGCCCCGTACCGCCCGACGGGCCGCCGCTGATCGCCGAGGTGAAGCTCGCCTCGCTGAGCGTCGGCAAGTCCTTCACCCTCGCCCCGCCCGGCTGGTCCCAGCCGCTGCCCGAGACGGTCGCCTGGTTCCCGCTGGCCGGCCACCCGATCGTGCGGCGCACCTGGGCGGTGTGGAACGCCGGCTCCCACCGCCGGGACCTCGGCCATCTCATCGCGAGCCTCGACCAGCCCCCGGCCGTACGGGTGCGCTGAGCAGGCAGGGGAGCCGGACCGGATGGCCTGCGCGGGCGGTCGTGGTGCCCCGCCCGCGCGGACCCGGGTGCCGCCAGGTCAGGAAGTGAGCTTCCACTGCTGGTCGGTGCCGCCCTGGCACTCCTGGAGTTGGAGCTGCGTGCCGTTCGCGGTCGCGCCGCCGGCCGCGGTGAGGCACTTCCCGGCGGAGAGAAGCGTGCCCGCCTTCTGGTCGAGCGTCCACTGCTGGGTGGGCGAACCGTCGCAGGTGTAGAGCCGCGCCGGCGTCCCGTCGGCGCCGGAGCCGCCGCGGACGTCCATGCACTTGCCCATCGCCCGCAGGGTGCCGTCACCGGGCATGGACCAGGTCTGGGACACGGTGCCGTTGCAGTCGTACAGCTGGAGCGCCGTCCCGTCGCTGCTGTTGCCGCCGGTGACGTCCACGCAGCGGCTGCTCGCGGCGCCGACGATCGGGCTGTCGCAGGTCGACGGCTGCGCCGTGGCCGCCGGGTGCCGGGTCGGCAGGTGCAGCGCCGCTCCCCGGGTGACCTTGTGCGACGTGCCGCCGCCGTCCCGCACCGTCAGCGGCGGTCCCGAGCGCAGGGTCAGCGTCGTGGTCTTCGGTCCGACGGAGACGTCGAACGTCCTGCCCTGCCACTTGACGCCGGTGATGTCCACTCCCGGCAGCTGCTGCGGCAGGAACGGGTCGAGGGTGACCGCGTCCGTGCCCCAGCGCAGCCCGGTGAAGCCGTACAGGAACTCCTGGAGGTAACCGCCCTCACCGGTGGTGAAGGTGAACGCCCCGCCGGTGCGGGTCTCGTTGAACTGGTCGAACGGCCCGGCGACGAACGGGTCGACGCTGCTGCGCAGATGGTCGTAGGCCGTGCAGCCCGGCGAGCCGAGGGCGGCGGCGTCGATGGTGGCAATGGAGTCGGTCATCGACGGCCCGCCGGGGTCGGAGTGCTGGGTGTAGTAGTCCAGGTCGTTCTGCGCCAGGCCGGCGGGCATCTGCACGTTCCACGGGTACTGCAACAGCGTGACGTCGGCCTGCTTGACCTGCTGGCCGGCGTAGCCCTGGAACTCGGGGTGGATGCCGGCCGCGGTGTCGACCGGGATCTTCAGCCCGTCGCTGACCGTGCGCCACGCCGGGTCGGCGGACTTGCCGAGGATGCCGGCCGCCTGGATCGCGATCCGCAGCGACGCCTGCGCACCGGCGTTGGTGCTCGCGCTGTCGTCCACGTGGTCGTGGTACTCGTCGGGGCCGAGCACGTCGTCGATGTCGTACCCGCCGGCCGGGTCGGGCACGGCGCGGGCGGCCCAGTAGTCGGCGATGTCCTTCAGCACCGGCCACGCCTTGGTCCGCAGCCACGCGGTGTCGCCGCTGGCCTCGTAGTACTGCCACTGCGCGAGGGCGATGTCGGAGTCGATGTGGATCTCGTCGTTGCCCTCGTTGTTGCCCGGCGGGATCGACTCCTTGCCGGTGAGGGAGCTCTCCCAGGGGAACTTCGCGCCCTTGAGCGGCTGCGCCGGGGTGGACGCCGCGGCGGCCGCGGCCTCCGCCGCGGGCAGCAGCTTCTGCCGGTAGGTGTCCGCGGTCTGCGCGATGCCGGGGTACTGCGCCAGGAGCGCCGGATACATCCAGGTCTCCATGTCCCAGAACACGTGGCCGTTGTAGTCGTCGGAGGACAGCCCGCCCGGGCTGGTGCTCCAGGTGACCCCGGCGCGCATGCTGGCCAGCAGGTAGAACATCGACGCGTGGATCTGCGCGGTCATGGCGGTGTCGCCGGGGACCGAGATGCCGGACTGCCACAGGGCGGACCAGGCGCGGTCGTTGCGGGCGAGCGTGTCCTGGTATCCACTCCTCGCGGCGTCGGCCGCGGTCCTCGCGGCGGCCTGCTGGGGCGTCGCGGCCGTCAGCGACCGGTCGGTGTCGACGCTGGAGGCCGCCCCGACGTACTTCGTGATCTCGTACGTCCGCCCGGCCCTGACCGGGAAGCCGGCGCTCTGCCCCGCGCTGCCGTCCCCGCGTGCCGCGACCGGCTCGGTGCGCTCGGTCTTCCCGTCGACCTTCAGTACGGAGCTCAGGCCGGCGGTCACCAGCTTCCCGTCGGTCACCACGGTCTCCGACAGCGTGCCGGTCCTGCCGTCCACGGCCGGGTCCGCTGCGGTGGCGTTGTCCAGGCCCCGGCCGTCGAACTCGTCCACGGCGGTGGCGGTCCCGCTCCAGTGCGGCACGGCCCGCACGGTGACCGTACCCAGGTGGCCCTGCGCGCGGTTGGCGTTCACCGCGTAGACGAAGCTCGTCCGGTCGCCCGCCGGGGACGTCCAGTCGAAGGAGGTGGTGATCACGCCGGTGCGGATGTCGAGCGACTGCCGGTAGCCGCTGGTGGTGCCGTTGGTGGCGGAGGCGATGTCCGTCGGCGGCTGCGCGCCGTCCGGGTACGCGGCCAGGTAGTCGACGTTGACGCGCGCCGTGTCGCCCTGCGCGACGGCGATCTCCAGCGTGTCGGTGCCCGCGGTCAGCGCCACCGGTACCTGGGCCGTCGACCAGGTGTCCCAGTCGGCGGTGGGCGGCAGGGTCAGCTGCTGGAGGGCGCCGTTCACCCCGAGGTGGACCGTCTGCGGACTGCCGCTGCCGTTGGAGTAGCGCACGTCCAGCACGGCCGGTCCGGCCGGGGCGTCGCGGACAGCGAGGGTGTCGGTCGCGCCGACCGTCGGGGTGTTGTCGGTGTTCAGGCCGGCCAGGTAGCCGCCGGCCACCGATCCGCCGTGCGAGGTCTCGACGAACGCCCCGCCGGAGATCGCGCCGTCCCTGGCCGGGCAGATCTGGTCGAACGCGCAGGACCATGCGCCGGGCACCCCGTAGACGTCCGAGGCGTCCGAGGCGCGGCCGAAGCCGAGCGTGGTCCAGGTCGGCAGGCTCGCCCGCCGCTCGTACTGGCCCGCGGGGGCGGCGTAGAGGCCGGCGAGTTCGGACTGCGTGACCACGGGAGCGCTGGAGTAGCCCTCGCCGGCCGCGGGCACGCGTGCGGCGAGGTAGCCGTTGCCTACGAAGGTGGGGGAGTAGTTGTCCGCGGTGTCGGTGGTGCTCAGTACCCAGCTGCTGCTGCCGTTGCCGTCGCCGGCCGACTTCGCGACGGAGGACGCCGGTGCGGCCACCATGCCGCCGAGCAGACATCCGAGGGCCAGCACGAAGCCCGCGCTCCTTCTGAGCGCGGGCGGACGGGCAGGCCGGGCGGAACGGCTGGGTCTGATGCCCATAGGAATGCTCCTCCGGAATGAGGTACGCCCTGAGAGACGGGCACGGGCCGGTCGGCGGACGGCGGCGGCCGGGCCGCACATCGGTGCCGCGTGCGGACGCGGCGAGACAGTCGCGCTGAGCAGGGCTCAGAAGTCCTTCGCTGACGGAGCGTCACTCTGCGGGCCGTCCCGTCCGGTTCCGGCGGGAGGTCGAACGGCCTGCTGGGGGCGCCGGAGCCCGGCGGACGCTCACGCTATGTCCTGCCGACGAAGACCGTCAAGAGACCGGAACGGCACGCGTCTTGCTCCTCTCCTGCTCCTCTCTTGCTCCTCTCCTGCTCCTCCGAGCGGTGGAAACGGCACGGCCGCGGTGCTGGGCGGGGGAGTGTCCGCCGGCCCCCTCCCGCCCTCGGCGGTGACCGAGCGCGACCAAGGCCGGGCGCAGCGCACCGGACGCACGCGGCCGCGCCGGGCTGCCCGCCCGGCTCCACCCCCGGGGTACGGTCCGGCTGCGGGCGGGCATGGGCCGCGGACTACACTTCCCCTGCCTGGACGCACGTCGTTGTTGCCTGAGAAGAAGGGGGCACCCATGCCCTTGGTGTCCGTCGTGATGCCCGTGTACAACTCGGCAGCCACGCTCGGCGCCTCGATCCGGTCGGTGCTCGCGCAGACGCACACGGATCTGGAACTGCTGGCGACCGACGACGCGTCCGACGACGAGTCGATGGACCTGCTCCAGGACTTCGCCCGGCAGGACGAGCGGGTCCGCCCCGAGGCGTCGGAAGGCCGCGGGGGCGCGGCCCGCGCCCGCAACCAGGCCATCGCCCGGGCCCGCGGCGACTACATCGCCTTCCTCGACAGCGACGACATGTGGCTGCCGACCAAGGCCGAGCGGCAAGTCGCCTTCGCGGCGACCGCGGGGACGCCCCTGACCTTCACCTCGTACTACAAGGTGGACGCCGAGTACGACGGTGAAGCCGCGGACTTCACCCCGACCGACCGCGTGGTCCGGGCCCGCGAGCAGGTCGACTACCGCGCGATGCTCACCCAGGACCACATCGGCGCCCTGACCGCGATGTACGACCGCAACGTCCTGGGCGCCCGGCTGATGCCGGACATGCCCAAGCGCCAGGACTACGCGCTGTGGCTGTCCATCATGCGCGACGGCACCCCCGCCCGCGGCCTCCAGGAGCCACTGGCCCTCTACCGGGCCGGCCGCGCCGGATCGCTCTCCTCCAACAAGATGGCGCTGGTCCCCTACAACTGGTCCCTCTACCGGGACCACGAGCAGCTCTCCGTCTCCCGCTCCGTCCGCTCCCTGACCGGCGCGGCCTGGCACTCCCTGCGCAAATCCCGCATCTGACCCCAGGGCCCCGCCAGCCCCCCGGCCAACCGCCCGGGCAACGTGTCGAGCCCGAACGGCTCCGCCCGCTCTTTCGCTGAAGCGCCGCCCCGCAGGCCCGCCCAGCACGCGACCCCTCGAGCCGATGTGGACGTGTCCTGGCTGACCGAGGGACCCCGCCGGACGGCTGCGGCTGCCTAGGGGACGTGCCGGAGTTCCGGGAGCGCGTCCGTCTCCTCCGCAGCGCGGGGCCTGCCCGTGCCACGCCGTTTCCGGCCGGCGGCCTCACGGCTGTGACCTGCTCGGACAGCGGCCCGTCGTGCTGCTGCCCGTGGGCGCCGGCGATCCGCGGTGGGCGACGTGCCTCAGGTCCCGAGTGCCGCCTTGCGCAGGGAGCGTTCCGCGATCCGGGCGGCTGCCGACGCGGGCAGCAGGCGGCCGAAGACGAAGGTCTGGAACGCGTTGAGGCGGCCGTCGACGACTGCGGGGCCCCGGCCTGCCAGGGCGGTCATGACCGTGTCCGCCACGGAACCCGGCTCGCGCTTGCCCGGTATGCGCCGCGGGTTCATCGCGGTCTCGGTCGGCCCGGGGCTGACCGCCACGACCCGTACGCCCGTCTCCTTCGTCTCGGCCCACACCGCCTGGGTGAAGGACAGGACGAACGCCTTCGAGGCCGCGTAGGCCGCCACGTACGGGGCGGGCGCGTACGCACCGGTGCTCGCGACGTTGACGACCGCTCCTGTTCCCCGGGAGACCATGGCGGGCAGCAGGAGCGCCGTCAGCTCCGCCACCGCTCCGGCATTGAGGTCGACCAGGCTCCGAAGCCGCGCGGGATCGCTGCCGGCGACCGGCCCCAGCAGGCTCGCGCCTGCATTGTTCACCAGGACGTCCACGTCGAGGCCCGCACCCGCCAGCCACTCGGCCAGCCGGGAAGGCGCACCGGGCCGCGACAGGTCAAGCGCGAGCGCCGACACCTCGGCGCCGTGCTCGGCGCGCAGTCGCCCGGCCGCCGCCTCCAGGCGGGCCCCGTCCCGCGCGACCAGGACCAGCCGCGTGCCCTGTGCCGCCAGCCGCTCGGTGATCGCGGCCCCGATGCCCGTCGCGGCGCCGGTCACGACCGCGGTGCGCCGTGTGGCCTCTTCGTCTGCGTTGCTCTTCATGTCCGGAACGGTAAACTTTGACATTAACGTCAATGTCAAGCTGAGCCGGATGGAGGGAAGGGCATGCGCATCGGGGAACTGAGCAGGGCCACCGGGGTCAGCGCCCGCTCGCTGCGCTACTACGAGGGCCAGGGGCTGCTCTCCAGCGACCGCCGCTCCAACGGTTACCGGGAGTACGGCGACGACGCGGTGGGCCAGGTGGCCTTCATCCAGGACCTCTACCGCGCCGGACTGCCCTCCCAGCTCATCCGGGACATCCTGCCCTGCACCGCCCCGGTGCCGCCCGCGGGCGACTGCACCCGGCTCCTGGCCCGCGTCCGCGAGGTCCGGGACGAACTCACCCGCCAGGAGCAGCAGATCGCCCAGCGCCGAGAGATGCTCGACCGCTACCTCTCCGGTGCCGCGACCCCCGCCGGCCTCGGCGCCCAACCTCCCTGCTCCGCATGACACGACGGCGCGGCGGGGGACTTCCGAGGGACTTTCCGACGCACCAGCCCGGAAGGCTCCGACAGGGCACCGCTGCTCTGGTCCGAAGCCGTGACCGACACCAAACTGGCCTCGACGTTCCGGGAGCGAGACAGCGCCTTCCGCAGTGACATCGCCGAGGGCACGATCCGCGACACCGTTCGCCCCGAGGCCGTCGCGGTCCCCGTCTATCGGACAACTGCGCGGAATCGGCATGCAGCGACTGCTCGATGTGGACACCGTCGACGTCGAACGGCTGCGCACAGAGGTGACCGAGCCATCATCAAGACACCACGACTCGGGTGACCGAACCGGTCGACTCTCGTGCCGACCGGTTCGGTCCAGATTGGTCAGTGGCTGTACGAGCTCGACGATCCTGACGTTGTGGGCGAGCGCCTGGTCTCGGTCAGCGGGTGAAGTAGATGATGTCGTCGTCGCCGTCCAGGAAGCCCAGTGCCTCGTGGAGCGAGCGGCCCATCTCGCTGGACTGGAGGTAGGCGGTGTGTGCGCCCGCACGACGGCCCTCGGTCAGACGGTGCAGCAGCAGAGCGCGGCCCAAACCACGCCGGCGGAAGGCCGGGACCGTCCCGCCCGAGTAGACCCCGAGCCAGCCCTGGTCGTCGAGCATCGTGATCCCGGTAGCCGCGACCTGTCCGTCGACCACCGCAATGTAGACCGTGATCCCGGGGTGGGCGAGCACCGCGTCGGTGACGAACGGCTCGCCGAGGGAGGCGTCAGCTCCGAACGACTCGCCCAGCGCGCGCACGAACGCGGCGCGGTCCTCCGGGGTCCGGACCGTCCGGAAGGTCACGGACGGCATGATGCCGTCCTCGTCGGGCAAGTCCGTCAGCGGGCGGATCATCGTCGAGAACCGAAGCTCGCGCAGGTCACGGCCGGCGGCCGCGGACCGCTCCGCGCCGGTGGGTTCGTGCCCGACGACCTGCATCGACCAGGTGGGCAGACGCTCCGCGGCGACGGTCAGCGCACGGTCCAGGCCGGCGCGGTCGTGGCTGGCCGCGGTCAGCACCAGCCCGTTCAGCATTGGCACTGGGACGGTGGTGTCGACGATTTCCACCCCGTGGGCGATGGGAGTCACCTTGCCACCGGGCGCGAGGGAGGCCAGGAGGGCCTGGGCGCGGACCAGGGCCAGGGAGGGTCCGGCCGGCCGGGACTGGAGCTCGTGCCGCGGCCGCGTCCCACCAGGTTTCGGTGCTTCCCCGCGTGTTGTCATGTGATGTTCCTTATGTCTGGTGTGGCGTCACGGAAAGGGGTATCCAGAGGTTGTCGAGCTCGCGTCGGTTCGCACGCTCACGGCGGTCTTCAGGGTCGGTCAATTGACCCTAGGGCCGTGTCTCTGCCGCCTGGCGGAATCTTTCAGGGGTGTAAGGAACATTTCGATACGCTGACCGACATCGGAGAGCTCGCCGACCACGACGAAGCTTCGCTGGTTCGGCCAGCAGCTCGTCGTGCCGGTGGAACAGCGGGCTCGCCCGCCCCGGCCGTGCGTCGGTGCCGGTGAGCAGGAGGCCGCCGTCGTCCGCGTCGGGAACCACCCGGGCGAGGGAGGGATGTCCGCCGTCGCCCAGACTCGCCAGGACTCCCCTGCGGAACTCGCCGATCCTCCGGACGATCGTCGGGGGTCAGGCCCGGCACCGCGAGCCGCGCTCTGCGAGAACTTGGTCACGATCTCGTCCGTGCACTCGGCCTCGCCCTACAGGAGGACCTGTCCTGCCCGGTCGAGGCCGCTTCCCGTCGGGTCCGAGAAGAGCAGGGCGACGCGCGGGTCCCGCCGGATGTTGAACGCCTTCTGCGGGAAACCGATCGATGTCGACAGCGCGAAGGTCTGATCGTCGGGACGCTACACGCCCGTGACCGGCCACGCGATCGGTGCGCCTGAGCGCGAGATCGTCGCGGCCTCGCACGTCGGATAGGACGACAGGACGCGGGCCGCACCCGGTTCGACCAGCTGGTCGTGTTCCATGATCACTTTCCGGTTGAAGTACTCCGGGGGGGATCTGCAGCAGCTGACGACCCGGAGGGAGGACGCCGGAAAGTACGTGGGGAACCTGACGATCGGCTGACGTCTCCTGGTGCGCCAACCAGGGTCGCTGTCGGGCGGACTTCTTACGGTTCCGAAAGATTCTCCCACGTGGAGCTTCGTCGTACCTAACGTGGTCGCACGTCGGCGCGTGCCTACCGTGTGCTCCCGCTGCCGTTCCGTCTCGATACGACATGAGGTGCTTGATGAAGATTGGCATCGGACTTCCCAATCAGGCCCGCGACGTGCGGCCCGCGCGCCTTCCCCAGTGGGCGGCGATGGCCGAGGAGGCCGGGTTCTCCACGCTGGGCACCACGGGCCGCATCGCCTACCCGGGAGTCATGGACACGGTCGCGCTGGCCGCGGTTGCCGGTGCGACCAGCCGGATCGGTCTGATGAGCGCGATCATGCTCAGCACGGTGTGGCCCGCCACTCTGTTCGCCAAGGAGGTCGCAGGCATCGACGAGATCTCGGGCGGGCGGCTCACCCTGGGGATCGGTGCGGGTATCCGGCCGGACAACTTCGTCGTCGACGGTCTCGGGCCGGGCAACCGTGGCCGTCGGATGGACGCGGACCTGGCGACCTATCGCGAGGTCTGGGGCGGCGCTCCGGCGGGCGGTGGTACCTACCCGGCGGTGACGAGCCAGGCGCGGAAGATACCGCTGTTGTTCGGCGGGATGTCCGCGCCTGCTCTCGCGCGGATGGCACGGTGGGGAGAGGGCTACATCGCCGGTTCGGTACCCGCACCGATGGCGGAGGCCTCCTTCGACCAGGCGCGTGCGGCGTGGCGGGACGCCGACCGACAGGGTGAGCCGTGGCTCGTCGGTATCGCGTACTTCGCGCTCACCGACCCCGGGCTCGGACGCCGGAACCTCAAGGACTACTACGCCGACACCGAGTTCACCGACCTCGTGGTCGACACACTGAGCGACACGCCAGAAGCGGTGCGCACCGTAGTGAAAGCCTTCGCCGATATCGGTGCCGATGAGCTCATCCTCAACTCGGCGACCGACGAGATCGACGATGTCCACCGCCTGGCAGAACTGGTCCTGTGACTCGGCCACTTCGTGCATCTCGTGGGTCTCCGGTGTGCTCCAGGACGGTGTCGATGCCGGTTCGTGAACTGTGGGGCGGCTCGCTTTCGCGCGATGCCGCGTTGGAGTTCGATGAGTCCGTTGATGGCCTCTGTGCCGCCGTTGTCGGCGCCGCCGGTGTCGAAGTAGGCGAGGAAGGCTTCGCGCCATTGCTGGGCACGTCGGGAAGGTAGCGAAAACCTTCTCGGCGATCTTGCGTCCCTCGGCGGGACTGCCGGCCTGGTGGCCTCTCGCAGTTGCTGGGCGCAGAGCCAGGCGACGAGAACCTCGTCGTGGCGTTCGTCAGCGGCGATCGCGAGGTCGAGTCGCGCTCGTTGTCGGTCGGTGATTTTCTCGACCCCGCAGCGCAAGATGGTGCGGATGCCCGTAGAGCAGGTCGCCCTTCCTGCCCCGGTGGCCACGGATCTGTTGCTGGACGCGACGACGGACCTCGTCGACGGCCGCGGAACCGAGCATGACGACGTGGAATGCATCCAGGACCGCAGTCGCATCCTCGAGCTTGTCATCGGTGGCGTTCTTGTAGCCGCGGAACGGGTCCGAGGTCGCTTCCTTGGCCATCGCCTTGGGCAGGGGACGGATCGAGGTCCACACCGTGTTCCATGTCGTGCCGAGCTGGCGGGCGATCCCGCGCACGGAGGCGTGCTCACGCCGCAATGGTCGGATCACCCACCAGCACGCCCGCACGGTGAGCAGCGCCCGCGGCTCGGCCACCGTATGGTTCTGCTCGGTGAACGTGCCGACCGGGCAGGCCGGTTCGACACAGCGCCAGGTCCGCTTGCGCCACACGATCTTCACGGGCCGGGCGAAGCAAGGTGCGTCGATCAAGGACCACCTCGCGTCGACCGTGGGCGTGAGCGATCGCGCCGCAGGCCCGGCAGCCCCTCACCATCCGCGCCGACTCGACCCGAACAGTCAATCGGTCGCCATCACCCCGGTCGACGTCAATCACGTGGAGATCGTCGAGGCCTCCCTGAATGGCGCGTGTCCGATCTCGTCGGCGATGGGTCTAGTGACCGAAGGTGACCGGCTGGCCATGCCAGTCGGTCTTGCGGAGGAACTGCTCCCAGCTCAGCGTGTTGGGATCGATGCGCCGGCTCCACGTCATGTCGCGGTCGTCTCGGAAGTATCCGAGTTCGACCGCGTACTGGACCATGCCGAGGGTCTCGTCGACCAGCAGAGGGTTCTCTCCCAGCGCGGGGAAGTAGGTCAGCAGGTCTTCGCGAGAGTAGGCGCTGCGGTATTCGGCTTTGAGTCCGGTGACGCGGGAGAACTCCTCGACCATCTCGGCCGGGGAGATGACGTCCCCCACGACCGGCAGACAGGCGCCGTCGTAGGTGTCGGGGTTGGAGAACACCTCGAGGGCGGCCGGCCCGGTCGCGGTGAGTGGGTCCACGAACGGGGCACGGAAGTCTTCGGGGAGGTAGAAAGGCATGAGCACCGTGTCACCATCGATGCGCGGCGGGTAGTACTCCAGCGCGTTGGTGTAGAAGAACGAGAGCATGAGGAAGGTGTGCGCGATCGGCAGAGTCCGGATGTACTCCGCGACGAGCGCCTTGTCGGTGAAGTGCGGGGCGTACTTGGTGCCCGAGGACCGCTCGTCGACGTTCTCGAGAGCACTGAAGACGACGTGGCTCACTCCGGCCTCGACCGCTGCATCGGCAAGTTGGCGCCCGAGAAGGAACTCCTCGGTGGAGGGCGGCGCGATGGGCGGGGTCATCAGGAAGGCCCCCTCGGCCGATCCGAACGCGTCGACGAGCTCGCGCTGGTGACCCAGCGCGAGAGGAACCTCGGCGATCTCCGCTCCCAGTCCTGCCAGGCTCCGGGCCTGGGCGGAGCCGGCGTCTCGGGTCAGGGATCGCACTCGGAACCTGCCGCTCTCAAGCAAGGAGGTGACGACGCTCCTTCCCTGCTTGCTGGTGGCACCCGCGACGACGATCAACGGCTTGCTGCTCTCAGACATCGTGTACTTCCTCTTGTGTATCCCCGGTGTTCGCGGCGGACGGCAGGTGCGCGGCAGATACCGGAGGGGCGTGAACGCAAGAATCATATCGAGATATCGCGATGTGTCAATGTGTGACTGGGGGTGAACCCGGTTCGTCACATCGAGATACGATGGTGTGTGAGAGGCGAGGAGGCGACCGTGGCGACGTCACAGGCAGCGAACTCAGGGGGCGACGCGGAGAACGAGCCCCCTCTGGCTGCGGTCGAGGCCTTGAAGGCGCTGGCGAACCCCGCACGGCTGCAAATCATGGACTGGCTGCGGGACCCTCACCGCGAGTTCGCTCAGTGGGAGCCCATAGCCGACCGGGACGAGGTCGGAGTCTGCGTCAGCCATCTGCAGGCCAAGTCGGGGCTGGCGCAATCGACAGTCTCCTCGTACATGGCAACCCTCGAGCGGGCAGGCCTGGTACAGGCCACACGGGTCGGCAAGTGGATCCACTACAAACGCAACGAGGGCACGCTGTCGCGACTCGCGGAGATGCTCCGCGGCACATAGCGACGATCACGCAAGGGCGCCACGAGGGCCACGCTGGCCGCGTTCGCCGGCCCACCCGCGACCACGCACCTACAGTGGGCGCGTGCCACGTACATATCGTTCTGCCGTGCGAGAGCGGGCTGCCGCCGCGACCCGGACCGCCATTCTGGACGCCGCGGAAGCCCTCTTCGCCGAGCACGGCTACCCGCGCGTGACCATCGGGCGGATCGCACAAGAGGCCGGGGTGGCGCAGGGCACCGTCTACGCCTCCTTCGGGAACAAGCTCGCCCTGATTCGTGCGCTCACCGAACGCGCGGCGGAGGACAACAGAATCGGTACCGCTCTCGCGGTCGTCGCCGAGGCTTCGGACGCCCGCGAGATCGCGAGCCTGGTCGTACGCGGCACCGGGGATGTCGTCCGGCGCCACGGGCGGATGATGGCCGTGCTGGTCGAGAACGCCTCGGTGGACGCCGAGATCGGCGAGATCTCCGCCGGGACGGAGCGGCTGCTGCGCGAGCGCTTCCACATCGTCTCGGCCCGGCTCGCCACCGTGGGCGCGTTGCGCCCTGGCCTCACAACGACTCGAGCGGTCGACGTCCTGACGTACTACGTGGGGCCGGAGTCCTGGTTCCGGCTGCGCGGACTCGGGTGGAGCTGGCAGGCCTGCCAGGACTGGTTGCGGCGCGAATTGCTGTTCGCGCTGTGCGGCCTGACCGACGAGCCGTACGACGCTGGGGAGTGACTTAATTCAATGAAGTAGTACGCTACTCAATATGCGAATACTCTTCTCAAGCACGCCCGCGCACGGCCACCTGCTGCCCCAGCTCCCGCTCGCCCGCGCCTTCCGGGACCGGGGCGACCAGGTGGCGGTCATGACCGCAGGTCTCTTCGCGCCGGTGCTCGCCCCCGAGCGCATCGAGCTGCTCCCTGTCGGCCCTGGCGCGGACGTCCTCTTCGCGGAGTCGGCCCGTCGCACTGGCGTCGACGCGGCCGCGGACCCCACTCCGGAGGCCGTCGCGGAGTTCTTCGCCGGCACCCGGATCGACCTGACCGCGGACGACGCCATGGCTGCCTCCCGTGCCTTCGCGCCCGACCTGATCGTGGCCGAGGCGATGGACTTCGTCGGGCCGCTGGTGGCGGCCGCGCTGGAGGTCCCGCTGGCGACCCTGGCCTTCGGGCCGGCGATCCCCGCGGAGTTCACCGACGGGATCAGCCGGGTGGCCGCCGTCCGCTACGCCGACCGCGGACTTACCCCCGTGCCTGCTCGGTGGTACCTCGATCCGTGCCCAGACCTGCTCCAAACGCCCGGCTGGGACGCCCCGCAGACCCGGGTGCTGCTGCGGCCCGAGCCGCACCAGGGTCCGGATCCGATAGGAGCCCCGGCCCAGGCGCCTCGGCGCAGCGGGCAGACCCGCGTCTTGGTCACGTTCGGCACCCACTTCTCGGACCCGGCGGTCCTGATCCCGATCCTCACCGAGCTGCGTGCCACAGGAGCGGAGCTCGTGGTCACCCTCGGGCTCACCGCGCAGGCCGAGGACTTCGGAGCCGCGGGCGACGGCGTCACCTTCACCGACTTCGCCCCGCTGGCCGAGCTGCTGCACGACGTCGATCTGGTGGTCACCCACGGCGGCGCCGGTACCACCCTCGGTTCGCTGGCCCGTGGCCTGCCGCTCGTCGTGGTGCCCCAGGGCGCCGACCAGTTCCTCCAGGCAACGGTGGTCGGCGCCTCCGGCGCCGGCATCGCCGTACAGCCCGGGCCCGACGTACCGCAGGCCGTCGCCAAGGCCGTCGCAACGCTGCACGCGGATACCGCATACGCCGGTGCGGCCCGCGCAGTGGCCCAGCAGATCGCAGCCATGCCCTCACCCACCGAGGTCGCGACACGCCTGGCCAACATCCTGCACTGACACCGCCCTCACTCCTCGGTGGGTCCCGGCCAGACCCGCTCATTGTCTCGGGAGGCGTGGACGAAACGGGCCATCGTTGGCGATGCCCAAACCGATGAGGAACCAGTGAATGGAAACGCCCCACGCCGCGGCGACGGCTGACCGTCAGTCGCTGGATTGGCTCAACGGCGGGTTGAGGCAGGTTCTGCTGGACCGTACGCCGACGGGCGGACAGCTGGCGTTGTCTCGCCTGGCCGCGCCGGCCGGAACAACCTCATCGGTGCAGCCGCACGCGTGCGAGGACGAGATCGTGGTGATGCTGAGTGGCAGCGGCATTTACTGGGTCGGCGAGCATCGCTTCGAGCTGTCGGCCGGCGGGGTCGTGTTTGTGCCGCGCGGTGTCACCACGGCACATCGCATCACTGCCGACGCAGAGAAGCTCACCGTCACTACACCGGGTGGGTTGGAGGCATTCCTCCGTAGGGTCTGCCGCGACGTTTCCTCGCCTCGGCCCGTCGGCTGGCGCATTTCATTCGACGCAATGGTGCATGCCGCCGCAGCGACCGGCCAGACCATCTTCGTAGCGCCGTTACAGGCGGACGATGCGGCTCGGCGCGCCTGTTCGCCGTATGATCACCGGCGAGTCAGCAGGCTCGCGACTTCTCGCTGACTTCCCTGGACATCACACGCAGGACGGCGTCTGAACGCGGAGCCCTGAGCAGGATGCCGACGTGGGATCAGGTCGGACTCTCGCCGCGGGTCCCACGTCGCCTTGAAGCCGAGCTCGTCCCGTACGTGGCCATGTGCGCGGTCCTTCGGTCAGGATGGCCTCGGACGTCTCGCTGATGACGGCGAGCGCGCGCAGCGCCACCACGGCCAGCCAGGTAACCCGATGACGTTGCTGATGCGCTGCCAAATGCCGAGAGTCCCGTACGCCCCGAGGGCGACGACAAAGATGAGCGGTCCGACCACACCGCACCACAGCGACCCACGCCGAACTGACATGGCGCGAGCGTCGCTACCGGACGCGCGGTCGCCGCAGATCTTAAGAGACCGTAAGAGACTCCTCCCGGTCGTGCCTCGAATTTGGGTTGCGGTCATGACGATCAACTGGCCCGCTCCTGGAGTTCTCGGCCCCTCGTGTCCACGCTCCTCGCCGTAACCACAACGGGCCCAGGTCTGGGTGTTCTTACGTTATTGAAAGACATCCCGTTCCCGAGTCCGGCCGTGCCATGTTCGGGGACACCGACGGCATGTGCGTTGCCTTCCCGCATGCCGCCGGCCTCAGATCGGCCAGAGAGAAGCAGCCCGGCGCGTCGAGAACCAGCGACGAGATGGAGGACGCATGGCACGAATGGTGCAGTTTGCCTGGCGCGCGCTGGTGCGGACCGGACCGGTGCCTGGACGCCGGCTGCTGATCGGCGTCGCGGCCGCCCAGCAGATCGCGGAGATGGGTGGCACGCGCCTCGCGGCCAAGCGCTCGTGGGTCGGGTTGGTCGCGGCGTCCACGATGCGCTATCGCTTCGGCCCCTGAGGCCGTGGGACCGGATCGAGATCACCTCGCGCGTGATCGGGTGGGACGAGCGCCTCTTCTACACCGAGCACGTGATCACCCCCGGCAGGGAGCTGCGCACCCGCGGCGTGGTGGGCCGCCGGTTCGTCCGCACCCGCACCGGCGACCGCATCGTCCCGGACGGCATCGTGTCGTTGCCGGCCCAGGAGCGGGACCACGCGCCTCAGGAGCGGCCAGAGCTCTCCGCCGATGTCGCGGCCTGGACGGCGTCCTGGAACGGCGCGCCGACCGACGCCACCCCGATCGACCCTCCCCTACCGCGCGGACCGCGCGGTGAATCGACAGGAGTCCTTGATGTCCTCGAACCCCCTCGACGCCGCAGGCTTGCGGTCCGCGCTCGTCGGCAGCCTTGTCCTCCCCGGGGAGCCGGGCTGGGACGAGGCGCGCCAGGCCTTTCAACTGGCGGTCGACCAGCGGCCCGACGCCGTCGTGCTCGCCGCGTCCCCGAGCGACGTGGTCGCGACGGTGAACGCCGCGCGGGCGGCCGGTCTGCGGGTCGCGGCCCAGTCGACCGGCCACAACGCCGGGCCTCTCGGGGCTCTGGACGGCACGGTGCTCCTGCGGACGTCCGGTCTGACCGGAATCACCGAGAATCCCGGGGCCGGCACCGTCCGCGTCGAGGCGGGCGTGATCTGGGGCGACCTGACGGCCGCCGTCGCTCGTCACGGGTTGGTCGGTCTGGCGGGCACCTCACCGACCGTCGGTGTCGTCGGTTACACCCTGGGTGGCGGGTTGTCGTGGCTGGGGCGCCGGTACGGGCTCGCCGCCAATCACGTGGTCTCGGCCGACGTCGTGACGGCAGATGGCGTGGCGCGGCACATCGACGCCAAGAGCGACCCAGAGCTGTTCTGGGCGATCCGGGGCGGCGGCGGCAGCTTCGCCGTCGTGACCGCGCTGGAGATCGCCCTCGTGCGGACACCCGACCTGCACGGCGGCGTCCTGTTCTTCCCGCTGGAGCGGGCCTCCGAGGTGCTGCACGCCTGGCGGGACTGGACCGCCACCGTGCCGGACGCGGTCACCTCGATCGGGCGGATCCTGCGGTTTCCACCGGTGCCGGACATCCCGGAGGAGGTGCGGGGTCAGTCGTTCGTTGTGGTCGAGCTGGTCTCGCTCCTGGGACAGCAGGAGTCCGACGAGCTGCTCGCCCCGCTGCGCGCGCTCGGACCCGTGATGGACTCTGTGCGCCCATCGAGCCCGGTGGAGCTCGCCGCGATCCACATGGACCCGTTGGTGCCGGTGCGCGCAGCCGGCGACGGGTTCCTCCTGACGGACCTGCCCAGCGACGCCCTGGACGCCTTCCTGTCCGTTGCCGGGCCGGGCGAGGACTTTCCCCTGCTGGGGACCGAGATCCGGCACCTCGGAGGGGCCTTCGCGCCGGACCCGGCCAAGGGCGGCGCCGTGACGGGCTTCGACGCCGGGTACTTCGTCTTCTCAGCCGCGCTCACCACCGACGAGCTGAGCGTCAAGGCGGCGCACCTCGCCTTGGACCGGCTGTGTGAGGCTCTGCGGCCCTGGGGAGCGGCGACGTCGTACCTGAACCTCGCCGAACGTCCTGGCGGCGCCCCGTTCGCGGACGAGGCCACGCTCCACCGCCTCCGCCGGGTCAAGGCCCTGTACGACCCTGCGGACCTGGTCCGCGGGAACCACCCGGTTGAGCCGGCCCGCACGGCGGGCTGACGGATCACGTGACGCCTCGGCGCTGATCGGTGCCTTGTCTGGCCTGGTCGGTGCGCCGACCTGGTCGGCCGGGTCTGCGGTGGCGGGGTATCCGCCCCCGCCGACCCGGCCCAGGAGGGTGACCACTGCCCGCCCGCCGCCCAGCACGGCATCCGGCAGGGCGGTGCCGTGGCCGCGCACACGAGATGACCGGCGGAACGGACCGCGGTCAGCTGAAAGGGACGGCTCATGGACAACACCCGAATGGCACCGACGCCCGCGCCGGCGGCCCGGTCCGCCGACGAGCAGCGCGTCTGGACGGTGGATGTGACTGTGTCACCGCAGGAACCGGACATGGCCGAGAGCCTCGAACGGCGCTGGGACGCACAGGTCGGCGGCGTGATCCCGATCCCACCGTCGTCCCCGGTCGGTGCGAACGACTACCGGGTCCGCATCCGGCACTGCAAAATCGGCGACGCGGTCATCGAGGACCTCTACAGCGAATCGATCGTGGGCGGCACCGGCGGCCGGTTCGAGCACCTCAACGACCGGGTCGTCGTCCACATCGGCCGGCGCGGAACGTGGCGCATCACCCGGTCGCACAAGCGCGGCGACGTGATCGACATGGCGCGCAACCAGTTCGTGGCCAGACACAACGACCCCTCGTGGGATTTCGCGATCGGTCCACGGACCCGCTCGACCGTGCTCATCCTGCCCACGGCCGACCTCGGTTCGCTGTTCACCGACCGGGCGATCGTCGGCACCACGGAGTCCGCGGACCTCCGGCTGCTGAAGGCCCATCTGACCGCGGTCCAGCAGTCCTTGAACGACCTCAGCCCGGCGGCGGTGACGGCCGCCCGCAACGCGCTGATCGAGCTGACCAGGGCGTTGGTCTCAGGTGAGGGTCCGGACCGGTCCGAGCCACGCCTGGCTGTGGCGCTCGCCGACGCGGCCCGGTCCCTCGCCGACTCCTTGCTCACCGATGCCGACCTGAGCCCTGACATCCTCGCGAGCGAGCTGCACGTGTCCCTGCGCACGTTGCAACGCGCTTTCGCCACCACGGGTGAGTCCGCGTCCAGTTACATCAGGCGCCGCCGCCTGGCGCAGGCCCATCAGGACTTGACGGCGGGCGCCGGGAGCGGCTCGAGCATCTCCGAGCTCGCCGCCCGCTACCACTTCGCCGACGCCAGCCACTTCGTCCGCGCCTTCAAGCGTGAGTACGGCGAACCGCCGTCGCGACTCGCCCGCCGTGCCTCTGAGCCCGAGCCGCAGCGTGTGCTCGGACAGGCGCTGGGCGGGTCCGCGATCACCGGCCGCGTGGAGTAACCGGGCGGCCGGTGACCTCCGATCCGGCCGGGAACGACGGCCGGATCAACTGATCCGGGCTGCGGCCTTCTGCACGCGCTCGGCGAACGCGGGGTCTTCGAGGATCTCCGGCCCGGCCAGGAGATTGATCAGCCGGACGAGAACCTCACTGACCTCGACGTCCTGCGACGCCGCCCGATACATGCTGCTCATGAAAGCGTTGATCTGCTCGACCTCGGGAGTTCGCGGCCCCGCGACCTCGGGGTACCGCAGATCGGCTCCCACTGCCGTCGCCCACGCGACATCGACCGTCGGCGTGACCCGCGCATAGAAGTCCCGGGTGATTCCCGCGCCTTCGGACCAAGGTCTGCCCGCTCGGGCCGTCAGACAACTGTCGAGCAGTTCCGCTTCCAGCGTGGCCATCGCCATGCCCTGACCGTAGATGGGGTTGAAGCTGCACAACGCGTCGCCGAGCGCGAGGTAGCCGTCGGGCAGCGTGGCGAGCGTCTCGAAGTGGCGGCGCCGGCTGGCGGGAAAGCGGATCAGTGTCCCGTCGTCGAGCGGCTCGGCGCGCTCGATCACCTCGGCCACGTCCGGGGCGGCCAGGCTTGCGGCGAACGCCCGGAACCCGTCGAGGTCCACCGGCGATTCCTCGCCGAGGTACCCGAACAAGGTGGCGATCCAGGTGCCGTCCTCCTGCGCGTTCAGTACGGCGCCGCGGCGGTTCTCGGCGGTAGGGGTGATGATCACGGCCTGATCGTCACCGAGCTCTCCAGGGGCGCGCCGGAAGTGTCGCGTCGTGTAGGCGATCCGGATGGTGACCTCGTCCTCGTCGGGAACGCCGAGTCCGGCCGCTCGGAGCCAAGCGGTTCCGCGGCCGCCACGGCCGGTCGCGTCGACCACGAGATCGGCCGCCAGGAGCGTGCTCGCGGTCGGGTCGTCGGCGGGTGCGGTGTACGTCCCGCTGACCCGGCCGGTCACGCTGTCGAGCGCGAGCCCGGTCACCTCATGGCCGTCGCGGAAGGTGACGTTCTCTACGGCGCGCAGCCGTTCGCGGATCCGCCCTTCGATGAGCGGCCGCCCGGCGAGAACGGCGTGCAGATCCATCGGCGCCCGCTCGGCGCGGTGACCTTCGAGCACGTAGCGGATTCCGCCCAGCACGTCGGTGGACACGGCTCCGTCGGCCAGCAGTTCCGCCGTCAGGCCGGGCATCAGCTTCTCCATCGTCTGCCGTCCCAGCCCGGGCAGGATGTGCAGGTGCCGGCTCTGCGGCACACCGCGCCGGTGCGTCCGGTCGTTCGCCGGCAGCAGATCGCGCTCGACCAGCGTGACCCGGGAGAAGTGCCGGGCCAGGCTGTGCGCGGCCAGCAGGCCGGCCACACTGCCGCCGGCGACAACGGCGTGGCCGTACGGTCGATCATGCGTCATGGATCGAGTCTTTCGTTCGGTGCGGCACAGGGAGGGGGAAGTTCCGCCCTGGCCACGCCCGCGGACCACTGTGGGCGGCCGGCAGAACGACCTGGGTTGACGCTAGGAGCCGGACCGAGGCCGGGTCGTGGACCGCGGCGACGATCTCGATGGAACACCGGCGCCACCCGCGGGCTCACCACCAAGATTGTTTAAGCTTCAATCGTCGCGACCATCGCGGGCCGCACAACCGGAGCGGGCGGGCGGCGGGTCAGCCGGCTGGCGTCGCTTCCGTGGGCAGGGCGATGTTCAGCCGGAAGCCCTGGGGTGCATGCTCCGCGTGCACGTCGCCGCCGTGGGCCCGGACGATGCCGCGGACGATCGCCAGCCCGAGCCCGGCACCGGGCGATCCGGCCGGCTGGACCGCGGGGGTACGGGCCGCGGTGCCGCGCCAGCCGACCTCGAACATCCGGGTGAGGTCCTCGCTGTCGACGCCGCCGCCCTGGTCCAGCAGGGACAGCACCAGCTGGTCGTCGTGCTGGTCGGCGGAGATGAGGATCTCCGATCCGTGCGGGGCGTGGCGGATGCCGTTGGTGAGCAGGTTGACCACGACCCGGGTGAGCTCGTGCGGGTCGGCCCGGAGCATTCGCCCCTCGACGTCCTCCTGGAGGATTCGGATGTCCTTCGCGATCGCGAGCTGGTGGACGTCGGAGACGGCGTCGGAGACG
Source organism: Actinacidiphila sp. bgisy144 (assembly GCF_057708105.1). Taxonomy (NCBI): domain Bacteria; kingdom Bacillati; phylum Actinomycetota; class Actinomycetes; order Kitasatosporales; family Streptomycetaceae; genus Actinacidiphila; species Actinacidiphila sp. bgisy144. The sequence continues at coordinate 273,798 of NZ_JBYIRM010000008.1, forward strand.
ATGTCGAGCAGCTCGATGTTCTCGGGCCGGAGCCGGAGCAGCCCGCTCTGGATCTGGGAGAGCTCGAACAGGTCGTCGACCAGCCGGTTCATGGTCGCGGTCTGTTGGCGGATGCGGCGGATGTAGTCGGCGGGTTCCTCCACGGCGCCGTCCTCGAGCGCCTCGGCCAGGGCGCTGACTCCGGTGAGCGGGGTGCGCAGGTCGTGTGAGATCCACGCGAAGAACTGCCGGCGCGAGGCGTCCAGCTGCTCGATCTCGGTGCGGGCCGCCACTAGGCGTTCGGACACGTCGGCGAGCAGAGCGGACAGCTCGGCGAACTCCTTGCCGCTGTGGCGCTGGGCGTCGACGACGTCGCCCTGGCCGACGCGGGAGACCGTCACCCGCAGGTCGGCGAACGCGCGACTCGCCGTACGAGCGGTGAGCAGGGTCGCCGCGAGACTCAGCGCTGCGGAGATCCCGATGACCCACAGCAGCACCGCGAGGTCGTGCAGGGGCAGATACATCAGTACGGCGATCGCGACGGTGGAGCAGACGATGGACGCGATGGCGGCGCCGACCACCACCGTGAACTGGAACGCGATGGACCGGGGCGGGCAGTATCGGAGGATCAGCAGCGCCGTCACGGTGATCACCGTGGTGCAGCAGACGGCGCTGCCGAGGACGAGCAGCAGGTCGATCGCGGGAAGCGTCACGCGATGCCCTCCACCGTGAACCGGTAGCCGCGACCCCACTCGGTGAGCAGGTAGCGGGGAAATCGAGGCTCCGGCTCGATCTTCTCTCGCAGCCGGCGCACGTGCACGGTCACGGTGGACGTCTCGCCGAAGCTCCACCCCCAGACCTCGCGCATGATGTCGTCGCGGGGCTGAGGGTCCGGTCCGGATTCTGCAACAGGTACAGGAACAGCTCGTACTCGCGGGCCGTGAGCGTCATCTCGGTGCTGTTCAGCCAGATCGTCCGCTGCGCGGGGTGCACCCGGAACGGGCCGACCGTGAAGGGCGCGGAGAACAAGTGCGGACGGCGGCTGCGCCGGACCATCGCTTCGATCCGCAGCTGCAGCTCGCGCAGCACGAAGGGCTTGGCGATGTAGTCGTCCGCACCGTGTTCGAGCCCGTCGATCCGTTCATCGGCCGTTCCGAGCGCGGTCAGCATGATGATCGACGTCTGGGGGGTCGCGGACCGCACGTGACGGCACAGCTCGTCTCCACTGACGCCGGGCAGCATCCGGTCCAGGACCAGCACGTCCGGCGTGGCGGTGCGCAGCGTTTCCTGTGCCGTGCGGCCGTCGGCGAACTCGGTGACCTGGTACCCGCGACCGCGGAGGTAGTCGGTGACGACGGCGCGGACGGTGGCGTCGTCTTCCACGATCATCACCTCGACGTTGTCCGCCATCCCGCCATCCCGCGCATCGTAGTTGCGGCCGATTCCGGCCGGAGAATTCTTACGCTCTTGAAAGGAACGGCCGCCGGGACCGCGATCAGTTGACCGTCACCGGTGTCCCTTTTCCTGCGGCTGGGCGATACTTTGTCCCGCCCCTTCGGACGTGGCCAGGGCGTCCGCCAGCGGGACGCGTTCCGGCAGCCACCGCAAGACCGCGTTCGCCGTCGTTGCCGGCCCGGTGTTGAACACCAGCACCGCCTGCGGCGCCAGTTCCCTCGTCACGTTGACCAGCACCTCGAATAGGTGGGTCAACGCGGGGTCCATCCGCACTCCGCCGCCGATCATGACGACGTCGTAGGACGTGGCTTCGAGGGCGGCTCGGAACACCGACTCCGCGGTCGCGCCGTAGTCGAGCAGGCAGACGTCGGTCCGGAAGCCGTGGCGCTGCAACGTCGCCTGGCTCGCGGCCACGCCGGCGCGGATAGTTTCGGCGTCGATGTCCGGGAACGCCGCGCGCGAGGACGCGCTCCTCGACACCAGCGCCGGGTCCAGACCGACCGACAACATGCTTCTGGACATCAACGACCTCCATGCGGAACGACATCGGAACCGAGGTGGGGGGCCAGGCCGGCCGTCAGTGACCGTCCGGCCCGCCAGACCTGCCGGATCGCCAGCGTGTCCCCGATCGAGTTGGTCGGGTCACCATCGACGAGCAGGAGGTCGGCCCGTAGACCCGGGGCGATGCGCCCACGGTCGTGCAGACCGAACCGCCGAGCCGGCGTCGCGGTCGCGGCCAGCAGTGCCTGGACCGGTGACAGACCGGCGTCCACCAGCAGCTGGAGCTCTCCGTGCAGGCTGGCCCCGGGTACCACCCCCGGGACCAGGCCCGGTCCCGGCTGGAAGTCCGTCCCGGCGAGCAAGTCGACGCCGGCGTCGGCGAGCGCACGGACGGTCGCCGTGACCTGCCGCCACGAAATGCCCGGTGCGGTGCCCAGGCTGCCGTCCAGCGATTCGCGCCATCGGGGGGACAGGCGGTCGGTGACGCGGCGGTCCTCGGCCAGACCGGTCGGTGTGCGACCGGCGAGCGACGCCACGAGCGAGAGGCACGGGGTGACGAAGGACCCGGCGGCCCGGACGGTCTCGACGAGCTCGGCCGAGTGCGGTCCGTCGACGAACAGGTGGACGATCCCGTCGCTGCCCGCGCGGGCGGCCAGCGCCGTACCGGCGCGGGTCATGGTGTGCGTCACCGCCATCCGGCGGTGGGCGTGGGCTGCCTCGACGCCGGCTTCGTAGACCCGCGGGGCCAACTCCGCGAGGCCTGGGCTGCCCAGCAGCGCCCCGTCCTCGAGGATGAACTTGACGAAGTCCCAGCCGGAGGCCACGAGCTCCTCGACCCGTGCTCGGGCCACCAACGGGTCGTCGACCTGGGGGAAGTCGTGGGCGCAGGGGGTGTGCGCATCCGGTCGGGTCGCCGGGAACATCTGCGTGGGGTGGCCCGCGGGGGCAGTGATCGGCGGGCCGGCGGCGCGGATGTCGGCCGACCGCTCGTCGGTGGCCCAGGAGTAGCGCTCGTCCGAGCTGGCGAAGGTGCCCATATCCAGGGTGGTGGTCACGCCGAAGGTGAGCGCGAGCCGCTGGGCTCGGGCGTCGGTGTGCACGTGCGCGTCGATCAGGCCCGGCAACAGGGTCGCCCCGCGCCCGTCGACGTGCTCGACACCGGCCGGAACGTCATCGGACACCGCAGCGATGACCCCGTCGGAGATCACGACGACCTGCGAGCGCGTCTGTTCACGGCCGTCAAAGACTCGCGCTCCGACGATCGCGAGATCGGCGGGGAGATCGCCGGTCGGAGGGTGGTGGTCGGGCTGTGTCTGACTCATGGCGGATCCCGGGATCGTCGGAGGTGCTGATCTCGGCCAGCTTCACCGCGACCCGGCCACCTCCGGCAGGGTGTGCTGCACCCTGCCGGAGGTGGCCGGTTGCCGACCATCTCCGGTCGATCTCCGGCGTAGTACCCTTCAGGCGTGTCGACACCTGGTGGTGGCGGTAGTTCGGGTGCAAGCGAAGCGCTCGGCAAGTTCCTGCGCAGCCGCCGCGCGAGCCTCGAACCGGATATGGCCGGCCTCCGTCCCGACCTGCGTCGCCGGCAGGTGCGGGGCCTGCGGCGGGAGGAGCTCGCGGAGCTGGCCGGGGTGAGTGCTGACTACTACACGCGGTTGGAACAGGGCCGCGAGCGGCATCCGTCGGAACAGGTGCTGGAGTCACTGGCTCGCGCCCTGCGGCTGTCCGCCGACGACGCCGGCCACCTCTTCCGGCTGGCCCGGCCGATCAGCACACTGGCCGAGGCACAACCGGCGTCGGCGGTCGGTCCGGACGTCCTCGGGATGATCAACGCGCAGCTGCGCGTGCCGGTCGCGGTGCTCGATCCCGCGATGGACATCGTGGCGCTGAACCCGGTCGGGGCGGCCTTCTACGGCGGGTTCACGCGGACCGACAACCTGCTGCGGATGATCTTCTGCGACCCGGCCGCCATGACGTTCTTCGACGACTGGGAGCTGACCGCCCGCTCCACCGTCGCGAGCGTTCGAGCGATGTCGACGCAGTTCCCCCGGCACCGACGGATCACCGAGGTGGTCACCGAGCTGACCGGGGCGAGTTCGGCCTTCGCGGCGCTGTGGACGGCACAGGAGATCAGGCTCTCGCCGTGCGTCGAGACCCACCTGCTGCGGCACCCCCGGGTGGGTGAGCTACACCTCTACTGCAGCACGCTGGCGATCGTCGCGGCGCCGGGCCAGTCCCTGCACGTGTTCTCGCCGGTTCCGGGGAGCGAGAGCGCCGCACGCATCGAGCACCTCGCCGAGCTGGGCTGAACCGCTGACGCCGTGGCCCCGACTGGACAGATCCGCGGGGGTCTGCGGTGGAGAGCCCCGTCGCCTGCCGACGCCCGACACTGGAGGCGACCAGTCCGAGTTCGCCGTCCAGGTACACGGACCACCCCCGCTCGCGCGGGGAGAACCCTTCACGACCTGCGATTTCCGAAAGGCTCTGCAATCCCTTGGGTCGCCCACGGTTCGCTGCCGGCCGCGAGCCTCGGCGCTGTCGCTCCTGCTGATGCTGCCCGGAGGACTCTCGATCCCAGGGACTTTCCCGGAAGGCTCCGACAGGGCTGGTAGGAGGGAACCCGCAGGTCAGGGCCTACGCCGTCAGCACTCGATGACGTTGACGGCCAGGCCGCCGCGGGCGGTC